>JAHEGQ010000081.1 GCA_024645025.1 Sphingomonadaceae bacterium | reverse complement strand
CGACGGCGAGCATCAGCGGCAGCGCAATCATCAGGATAAGGACGGTGGTCGCAAGGAACCAGCCGAACGCTTCACCGCCCCAAGATTGGAACCATTGGGTAAAGGTCATTCCGCGGCCTCCAGCCATTCTTCACCCTTGACCAGTTCGCGCGAGCAGCGTTGCATCGTTTCCGAGGCACGACAGATGGCGTTGGTCAGGTAGAAATCCTTGATCGGGTAATCGGCGATGTCGGCGCTGGCCTTTTCAGGCAGCGCGGGAACATCCCAACCATAATCGGCCAAGCCTTCGCGGCCCAGCGCCGGCACGGCCTTGGCCATTTGGGCCCGCAGTTCGTCAAAGCTGTCAAACGGCAAGACCTTGCCCGTCAATTCCGAAAGCGCGCGGAAGATCGACCAATCTTCGCGGGCATCGCCCGGTGCAAAGACGGCGCGGTCGCCGCGTTGAACACGCCCTTCCAAATTCACATAGGTGCCCGGCTTTTCGCTATAGGCGGCACCCGGCAGGATGACATCGGCAGCGTGCGCCCCGGCATCGCCATGATGCCCGACATAAACCTTGAAGCTATCAGTGAAGAGGCCGTAGTCCACCTCATCGGCGCCCAAGAAAAAGGCCAGCTTCGGCTTCTTTGCCGCCACCGCCTTAATGCCACCCTGCGTTGCATAGCCCAGCATCAACCCACCCATACGGGCTGCGGCGAAGTGCAGGACGTTGAATCCATTCCAGCCATCGCGCACGAGCTTGAACTTCTTGGCAAGTGCCAGCGCGGCGCCATGCGCGCCTTCATAACGTAGCGCCCCGCCCCCCACGATGATGACCGGACGCTGGGCTGCCTTGAAGGCATCCGAGACGTGTTTCGGCAATTTGCCCAGCAGGCCCAGGTTTGTGCCCAGGAATTCGGCCTTATAGGTCAGGTCGGTTTCTGGCCCGATCGCAAAGACCCTGGCGCCTTTTTTGCGCACAGCCTTTTGAACGCGGGTATTCACCAACGGCGCTTCGCGCCTCAAGTCTGACCCGACAAGCAGGATGACATCGGCATTTTCCACATTGGCAATGCCCGTGTTGAAATTCACAGCGGACAGGCTGGACGTGTCATAGGCTAGGCCCGTCTGACGCCCTTCCAACAAAGACCCACCCAATGATTTGACGAACTGACGCGCCGCAAACAGGGTTTCGCAATCGACCATGTCGCCGGCAATGGCCGCAACGGACTTGCCCGCCTTTTCGGCCGCCGACGCGACAGCTTTTAACGCCTCGGCCCAATCCACGGCAACCAGCTTGCCATTTTTGCGGACATAGGGCCGATCAAGACGACGATGGACAAGGCCGTCGACCGCATGGCGCGTCTTGTCGCTGGCCCATTCTTCGTTCACGTCTTCGTTGATGCGCGGCAAAGCGCGCAACACCTGACGCCCACGGCTATCCAACCGAATGTTCGTGCCCACCGCGTCCATCACATCGATGGCGGGGGTCTTTTTCAATTCCCAAAGCATAGGGCTTGGACGTCAGCGCCCCGACCGGGCACAAATCAACGACATTACCCGACAACTCGCTGGAGACTGCGCGTTCCAGATAGCTGGTGATCTGCATATTTTCGCCGCGATAGATCGCGCCGATTTCTTCAACCCCGGCCACTTCCTCGGCAAAGCGGACGCAGCGCGTGCACTGGATGCACCGCGTCATCGTCGTCTTGACGATCGGACCCATATATTTTTCGGTCACGGCGCGCTTGTTTTCATCATAGCGCGATCCGCCTCGGCCATAAGCCACGGACTGGTCCTGAAGGTCACACTCGCCCCCCTGATCGCAGATCGGGCAATCGAGCGGGTGGTTGATGAGGAGAAACTCCATCACCCCTTCGCGGGCCTTTTTGACCATCGGGCTGTCGGTGCGGATGACCTGACCTTCGCTGGCCGGGAGCGCACAGCTCGCCTGCGGCTTGGGCGGTCCGGGCGACACCTCGACCAGGCACATCCGGCAATTGCCCGCAATGGACAACCGCTCATGATAGCAAAAGCGCGGGATTTCCTTGCCCGCAAGCTCACAGGCCTGAAGAACAGTGGCGCCCGCGGGGACGTCGATTTCGGTGCCGTCTACGGTGACTTTAGGCATGGTTACTCCGCGGCCTCCAGCATCTGGCCGTCCTTGTTCGCGGCAATCCGGCGTTCGATTTCCGGGCGGAAATGGCGGATCAGGCCTTGGATCGGCCACGCCGCTGCATCGCCCAGCGCGCAGATGGTGTGGCCTTCGACCTGCTTCGTCACTTCAAACAGCGTATCGATTTCTGACGCATCTGCCTTGCCTTCGCGCAGGCGTTCCATCACGCGCCACATCCAGCCTGTGCCTTCACGGCACGGCGTGCACTGGCCGCAGCTTTCATGCTTGTAGAAATAGCTGAGACGCGAAATCGCCCGCACAATGTCAGTTGATTTGTCCATGACAATCACGGCAGCGGTGCCAAGGCCAGAGCCCAGCGCGCGCAACCCGTCAAAATCCATCGGCGCGTCCATGATGTCCTTGGCCGGCACCAAAGGCACCGAGGAGCCGCCGGGGATCACGGCAAGCAGATTGTCCCACCCACCGCGAATGCCGCCCGCGTGCTTTTCAATCAGCTCGCGGAAGGGAATGCTCATGGCTTCTTCCACGGTGCACGGCGTGTTCACATGGCCGGAAATCTGGAACAGCTTGGTGCCCGCGTTATTTTCGCGACCAAAGCCTTTGAACCAATCCGCACCACGCCGCAGGATCGTCGGCGTGACGGCGATCGATTCCACATTGTTGACGGTCGTCGGGCAGCCATAAAGGCCAGCCCCGGCCGGGAAAGGCGGCTTCAGGCGCGGCTGGCCCTTTTTGCCTTCCAGGCTTTCGATCATCGCGGTTTCTTCGCCGCAGATATAGGCGCCAGCGCCGCGATGGACGAAGACGTCGAAATCATAGCCGGACTTGGCCGCATTCTTGCCCAGCAGGCCCGCCGCATAGGCTTCTTCAACCGCGGCCTGCAGCACCTTGGCTTCATAGATAAATTCGCCGCGGATATAGATATAGGCAGCGCGCGCGCGCATCGCGAAGCCGGCAATCAGAGCACCTTCCAAAAGGCGGTGCGGATCGTGGCGGATGATCTCCCGGTCCTTGCACGATCCGGGTTCGGATTCATCGGCATTGATGACAAGGAAGTTAGGACGATCGGGCGTCGGCGTCTTGGGCATGAAGCTCCACTTCATCCCCGTCGGGAAGCCTGCGCCCCCACGGCCGCGCAGGCCAGATGCCTTGACGACTTCGATGATCTCATCGGCACCAATTTGCAAAAGCTTCTTGGTGTTATCCCAGCAGCCGCGCTTCTTGGCTGCATCCAAATTACACGGCTGGAAGCCGTAGAGGTTGGTGAAAATGCGATCTTTATCCTGGAGGCTCACTTCCATTCCCCCCGGTAATCGTGGTTTTCTTTGACCATTTTTTTCAGCGTGGTTGGCCCGCCTTCGGGGCAGCTTGTCTGGCGCTTGATCTGCGGGCCGACTTTCACCGGCTTGCCGGAGGCCAACGCATCCAGCAGCGCAACCGTGCTGTCAAAGGTCAGGTCTTCGAAATTGTCATCATTGATCTGGACCATCGGCGCATTGGCACAGGCGCCCAGACATTCCACTTCGTTCAGCGTAAACAGGCCGTCAGGCGTGGTTCCGCCCTTGATCAACCCCTTGGACTTGCAGGCAGCCAGCACATCGTCCGAACCGCGCAACATACACGGCGTCGTGCCGCATACCTGAACATGGAATTTGCCGACCGGCGCCATGTTATACATGGTGTAAAAGGTCGCGACTTCATAAGCCCGCATATAGGGCATGCCCAACATCGCCGCGACATATTCAATCACCGGGACCGGCAGCCAGCCTTGGGTGTTGGTTTCTGCCCCCACCTGCCGCTGGGCCAAATCCAGCAAGCCCATCACGGCCGAAGCCTGACGGCCTTCGGGATAGCGCGCAATCAGGGCGCGGGCTTTTTCCATATTTTCAGGCGTTAAGGCAAAATTGCCCCAGCGCGCACGGACTTCGGCTTCGTCCGGGATTTGTACAGCATCAGCCATTAGAACTCACCGTCATTCCCGCGAAGGCGGGAATCCAAGATCTTGATTTCAAAAGCCATGACACAGGGGACGTCCGTCCCCCTCCACCCAAGGTGTCCATGGATCCCCGCCTGCGCGGGAATGACGAAAAAGCGGTGACCGGACATCAGCGGATGAACTCCACGCGCGACACCTTGTCGCCTTCAAAACTATAAACTGCGACCACGTCAAACGGGTCGACCAGCGGCGATCCATCGCTCGCCGGGCCACGCGTGACGTGTTCGCGGAACAACACATAAGAACCGATTTCCTGCGCCTCGCGGATTTCAGCTTTATTGTGCGGCCATTTGGCAAAGGCGGCAGCAAGGCCGCTGCGCGTGCCTTCCTTGCCTTCGCGCACAACATCGCCGCGATAATTGGCTTCGCACGCATCGTCGGTCATGTACGCCACATAGGTGTCGACATCTTGCGCATTATACGCCGCGATCATGGCGCGCGCGATGGCCATCCGATCAACGCTCATCGGTCGCATTCCCCAAACACGATGTCGAGTGCGCCCAAAATGGCCGTCGTGTCGGCCAGCATATGCCCGCGCGACATGAAATCCATCGCTTGCAGGTGCGAGAAGGCCGTGGGGCGGATCTTGCAGCGATAGGGCTTATTGGTACCATCCGAGACGAGGTAGACGCCAAACTCTCCCTTGGGGCTTTCGGTTGCCACATAGACACTGCCTTCGGGTACCTTGAAGCCTTCGGTATAGAGCTTGAAGTGATGGATCAGCGCTTCCATTGACTGCTTCATCTCTGCCCGCTTGGGCGGCGCAACCTTGCGGTCTTCGCTCAAGACGGGGCCTTCCGGCATATCGCGCAGGCACTGCTTCATGATGCGCATCGATTGGCGCACTTCTTCGACGCGGACCATGAAACGGTCATAGCAATCGCCCTTGGTGCCGACGGGCACATCAAAGTCAACGCGATCATAAACGTCATAAGGCTGGGCCTTGCGGATATCCCAAGGGATACCGGCCGCCCGGATCATTGGACCCGAAAAGCCCCAGCGGATCGCATCTTCGCGCGAGACAAGCGCGATATCGACATTGCGCTGCTTGAAGATCCGGTTGTCAGCGACAAGGCTGATGGCATCTTCAAACAATTGCGGGGCCCGCTGGTCCAGCCAGTCGGCGATGTCCGTCAACAGCTTCAGCGGCACGTCCTGATGCACGCCACCGGGGCGGAACCAGGCCGAATGCATCCGCGCGCCCGAAGCCCGCTCAAAGAAGTTCATGCAGTCTTCGCGGATTTCGAACAGCCACAGGTTCGGCGTCATCGCGCCGACATCCATCACATGCGAGCCGAGGTTCAGCATATGGTTGCAGATGCGGGTCAGTTCCGCGAACAGCACCCGCAGATATTGCGCGCGCAGCGGCACCTCTACATTCAGCAGCTTTTCCACCGCCAGAACATAGCTGTGCTCCATCCCCAGCGGCGAGCAATAGTCCAGCCGATCAAAATAGGGCAGCGCCTGCAGATAGGTCTTGTACTCAATCAGCTTTTCGGTGCCGCGATGGAGCAGGCCGACATGGGGGTCGAGCCGCTCGATAATTTCGCCGTCCAATTCCATCACAAGGCGCAACACGCCGTGCGCGGCCGGATGCTGCGGGCCGAAGTTGATCGTATAATTCTGGATGTCCTCGCCCGTGGTGGTGGGCGCCAGATCGGGGGACAGGCTCATTTCTGCTCTCCCTTCTCATCGCCGGGCAGCACATAGTCCGCCCCTTCCCAAGGTGACATGAAATCAAACTTGCGGAAGTCCTGTGCCAGACTGACCGGCTCATACATCACGCGCTTATGCTCTTCGGAATAGCGCAATTCCTGATAGCCCGTCAGCGGGAAGTCCTTGCGGAACGGGTGACCGGAAAAACCATAATCGGTCAAAATGCGGCGCAGGTCCGAATTCCCTTCGAACAGCACGCCATACATATCGAACACTTCGCGCTCCAACCAACCGGCAACCGGCCAGATACCCGTCACCGAAGGCACGGCCACTTCCTCATTGGTGCGCACATGAACGCGGATGCGATGGTTCTTCGTCAGCGACAACAGGCAGTAGACGACCTCAAAGCGCGGGTCCTGATCCGGCCAGTCGACACCCGCGATTTCCATCAACTGTTGGTAGCCCAGCGCATCGCGCAGCGTCGTCATCGCATCGACCAAACGCGCCGTCACAACGGTGACCGCGATTTCGCCATGCGCCTCAACCACGCTGACAGCATCCTTGCCGAGCGCTTTCGAAATCGCGTCTGCAACACCTTCGTTGCTGGCATAACGGGGGGCAGAATGCATCAGCGCGTCACCGTTCCAGAGCGGCGGATTTTCCGCTGCAATTGCATGATCCCATAAAGCAGGGCTTCGGCAGTCGGCGGGCAGCCGGGGACGTAAATATCCACCGGCACAATCCGGTCACACCCGCGCACGACGCTGTAGCTATAGTGATAATAGCCCCCGCCATTGGCGCAGCTGCCCATCGAGATTACATATTTCGGGTCAGACATCTGATCGTAAACGCGGCGCAGAGCCGGGGCCATTTTGTTGCACAGCGTACCGGCCACGATCATCACGTCGGACTGACGCGGGGAAGCGCGCGGGGCAGCGCCAAAACGCTCCAGATCATAGCGCGGCATATTGACGTGGATCATCTCCACAGCGCAGCACGCCAGACCAAAGGTCATCCACCAGAGCGATCCGGTGCGGGCCCATTGAAACAGCTCTTCCGCTGAAACGACCAGAAAGCCCTTGTTCGAGAGCTCATCATTCAAGCCGTTAAAGAAGCTCGCGTCCGGTGCGGTTCCCGGCGGCGGTGCCGTCAGATCTACTCCCATTCGAGCGCTCCCTTCTTCCACGCATAAACAAGGCCCAGCACCAATTCGCCAAGGAACACCATCATGCCCGTCCAACCGGCCCAGCCCGTCCATTCAAGGCTGACCGCCCAAGGAAACAAAAAGGCCGCTTCCAGATCGAAGATGATGAACAGAATGGCGACAAGGTAAAACCGCACGTCAAACTGCGCACGACTGCCTTCAAAGGCGGGAAAGCCGCATTCATATTCGGTAAGCTTTTCCGGCGTCGGATTGTGCGTGCCCGTCAGGCGCGACACCACCATCGGCAAGAACACAAAGGCGCTGGACAAGATCAACGCGATTGCGAGGAAAAGCAAAATCGGCAGATATCCGGCTGCAACCGAAGACATACGACTTACCCCTAGCACCGGCAGGACGCCGGAATCGTCGGGGCTTTAGGCCAGCCTTAACGCCTTCGCAAGCGCGGCAAGGGTGGCATTTTGGTCTGGTTGGGGGATTATTTCATCAAAGGGCAGCCGGGACCCCAGAAATCCAAGCTATTCGGTATGCAAAACATACAGAAAAATCAGGCCTGACGTGGCTTTGTCTCTTGGCTGCAACCGGCGGGCTTACCGAAGCGCGCCGGCCACAAGCTTATGCAGCTTGGAATGCAGCACATCGTTGGCCGCCAGATATTCGCTGCGTTCAAAGCAGCGCTCCCCACCCCGAAAATCTGTCACAAACCCGCCGGCTTCGCGGACAAGAAGCATCCCCGCTGCAACATCCCAAGGCTGCAACTTGCTCTCCCAATAGCCGTCATACCGGCCAGCGGCGACCCAAGCGAGGTCAAGCGCTGCCGATCCAAATCGCCGGATGCCCGCGACGCTGGGCGCCACCGCTCCAAATATCCGCACCCATTCCGCCATGTCGCCATGCCCCATGAACGGGATGCCCGTTGCAATCAGCGCATCCGCAAGGTCGCGCCGCGCGGATACGCGCAACCGCTGATCCTGCAGCCAAGCGCCCCGGCCCTTTTCCGCCCAAAAGCTTTCATCGGTGATCGGGTTATAGACCAGCGCGGAGGTCACTTCCCGGCGCCCGCCCGTCAGAATTTCTTCAACCGCGATCGAGA
>JAHEGQ010000078.1:4931-8039 GCA_024645025.1 Sphingomonadaceae bacterium | reverse complement strand
GATAGCGCTGTTTGTCGCGCTGGGGACGCCATGCAGCGGGGATCCCAACCTGGATCAGTTCATTGCCGGGCATGATGCAAAGCCCATTAAGGCCATCCCCGATCTCACCGATGCGGCATTCATCGGTCAAACTGGCGGCACCACTGGCGAACCCAAGGGTGTGCTGCTCAGCCACCGCGCCGTTTTCGCCTTCGTGGAGAAATTTCTCGCCGAAATGTCCTACCCGGCGCCGGTGCTGCTTGCTGCAACACCCCTCACGCACGCGGCGGGCATGCTCGCGATGCCGATTGTCGCGCAGGGTGGAACCATCGTGATGATGGCACGCCCCGATCTGTCGAGGTTCCTTGACCTGATCGCCGAGTATCGCGTGACCACGACCTTCCTGCCCCCCACAGTGATCTATCGCCTGATCGATCTGCCGGGGGGCGACACGCGTGATTTTTCCAGCTTGCGGCACTTCATGTACGGTGCCGCTCCGATGTCGGTTAGCCGTCTGAAGCAGGCCATCGCCCTGTTCGGCCCGGTGATGGCGCAATCCTATGGCCAGACTGAGTGCCATACCTTTGTCACCTTCATGCGGCCGGAAGACCATTTCATCGATGGCCGCCTGGCCGAGGATGACCGACTATCGGCCTGCGGCCGCCCCTCGATCGGGACCCGGGTGGTGATCAAAGGCGAGGATGACGTCGTCTTGCCAGATGGCGTCCCTGGTGAAATCTGCGTGCAGAGCGATCTGGCGATGAGCGGCTATTACCAGAATGAGGCCGCCACGGCCGAAGTTCTGCGCGATGGGCTGATCCACACCGGTGACATCGGGTTCATCGATGGCGATGGCTTCCTGCATATCGTCGATCGCAAGAAAGACCTGATCATCACCGGCGGCTTCAATGTCTATCCGGCCGAAGTCGAACAAGTCATCAATGGCCATCCCGCCGTTTCCGATTGCGGCGTGATCGGGCTGCCCGACGCTGATTGGGGCGAAGCGGTGACTGTTATAGTCGAGCTTAAGCCGGGCCTGACTTTGTCGACCGAGGAACTGCTTGAATTTTGCCGGCCGCTATTGGGCGGAGTTAAATCCCCCAAACATGTCATTTTCTGGCCGGAACTGCCGCGCAGTCCGGTGGGCAAAGTGCTGCGTAAGGAAATTCGAGGCCGGATCAGCGCAGCGAATGGAAAGGTTTAGCCAAAGCTTGGAAAAGCCAAGCATGGTTTGAACAGTTCTCATGCCGCTAATCAGTGCAGTTGCGACTATCGTGGCATAAGCGAGAGCAGCGCCGCGATCATGGCCCATCGTCGAGGGACATAGGCATGTTTGCTACGCGCCAGAGCTGCGGCGATGATCTGCTCGGCTGCAGTTTCGGCACTGGCCACCCAAAAGGCCTCATCAAATTGTTGCAACGGCGTATCGATGTACCCCGGCGCAACCTCGGTAACACTGACCTTGGGAGCTATCCGCCGAAGGTACTGCCGCACTCCATCAAGGTAAAGCGAGACGAACGCCTTCGATCCGCTGTAACTGGCGGTGAAGGGATGTCCCCGCTTCTTCGCAACCGATGAGATACCCACGATCCGCCCTTCACCCCGCGCGGTGCAATGGTGCACAGCAACGTCGGTCATTGCGGCGAAGCCCATGACATTTGTCGCAATGGTCTGCCGTTCAGGCTCCCAGGAAAAGTCCCGATTGAGAATTCCAGTACCAGCGTTGAGCACCCAAAAATCAACCTCGCCCAGTTCTTGGGCAAGCGCGCGCAGGTTCACGCGCGCCTTTTCCGGTTCATCGACGTCAACCACCTTTGCAAGCACTTGATTGCCGAAACGGGCAACCAGCTCTTGGAGATTCTCTAGCTTTCTGGATGTCACACCGACCTTCCAGCCAGCGGAGAGAAGTTGCTCGGTAATGGCTTTGCCAATCCCTGAAGACGCTCCAACTACAATTGCGTTTCCGCTAGACTTGGTCAATTTCTGTCAGCTCCCGTGTATGTGCAGTGTTCTTTATTGTGTGCGACCTATCTACCACGTTCAGTCGATACTTTCTTGAAGATCCGGCAGCATCAGCTTCAAAAAGTCTAGCAGCTCGTGAGAGACCTGCTCGGGGCTTTCCTCGGGTGCGCCATGCCCCACGCCCGGCAACAGGACCTTGCGAACCAGCCCCGGGTAAATCTCTTCCATGCGGTCATAGAGCGGCTGCATCGCCGTGAGCGCGGGGTCTGCGGCTCCGCCGATAAAGATCGAAGGTTGGGTAATGGGCTGGCCTGTCCAAGCGGAAGTCAGGTCCCAACTGAGGTCACGGCAGCGGTAATGTGCCAGCGGCGGGGTAAAACCGCCTGCCGAGTAATGACGGACATATTCGGCCAGCGCATCCTCGCCGAGCCAATCCGGCGCATGGCCGGGATCGGGCATGGTATCCAGTGCGGTTTCGCCCGGCATCACGATCAGGCGCCAGCGCTCCGCCTCGTTCGCCGTGCCGGAGATGGCGTTGTAGATGCTCCTCAGGCTGATTGCGGGATCTCGGTCAAACTGGGCATCGACCAGTCCGGGCTCCTGGAAATAGTGGTGATAGAACCGCCCGCCGGTCCGGGCCTCGATCTCGGCCCAGCCAGCAGATGGGCGCAGTGCGTCGCGGGGCGGGATCACTGTGCTGATCAGCGCCAAAGCCGGGAACAGGTCTGGCCGCAGCCGCGCTGCTGCTGCCGCAACCCAGGCGCCCAGATCGTGTCCAACCAGCACGGCCTGCTGCTCACCCAGCGCAGCCAGCAAGGCGACTACGTCTCCTGCACAATGCAGGATCGTATAGTCACAGGTGCTGGCGGGCTTGCCGCTTTCGCCAAAGCCGCGGATATCCGGCGCAACCACCCGGTAACCGGCCTGTCTTAACGCCGTGATCTGGTGGCGCCATTCAAACCACGTGTAGGGAAAGCCGTGCAGCAGGATGACAAGCGGGCCGGTGCCTTCATCGACATAGTGCATGACGATGCCATTGGCCTCGATCGTGCGGTGGGCAAAGCTGGCGGGATCGATGACGGTCGGCATCGGGATTAGTTCCCGGCGAAGCTGGTGATGTCGACCGGGGCGATCCCGCTTGCAGCGCAGTAATCGTCGTAGCGCTTC
>JAHEGQ010000078.1:0-4921 GCA_024645025.1 Sphingomonadaceae bacterium | reverse complement strand
ATTCGAACCACGTATAGGGAAAGCCGTGCAGCAGGATCACCAGCGGCCCGGAGCCTTCATCGACATAGTGGATGGCAATACCATTGGCCTCGATTGTGCGATGCGCAAAGCTGGCGGGATCGATCGGAGGCATCGAATCAGTTCCCGGCGAAGCTGGTAATGTCGACCGGGGCGATTCCGCTTGCGGCGCAGTAATCATCGTAGCGCTTCAGCATCGTCTTCCAGTTTTCGATCGCCAACACGGCGTCGTTCTCATCGACGATGTTCCAGTCGCCCATCACGATGTTAAGCACGATGACGTCCTCGCCCGGCTTGGCCACAGGCGTGTGTGCCGATGCGGCGGTTTCGAACACGAAGCTGCCGGGTCCGGCGGTCCAATCGTGCTCCTTGTAGCCCCAGCTTCCGGAGATCGTGTAAACGTGGACCGTGCCGGAGTGGTAGTGCTTGGGCATTTCCATGCCAGCGGGCACGCGCAGCAACGATACCCATTCGCCGTTGACCGGATTCAATTGGATGATCTTGAGCTTAAGCTCTTCCGAATAGGGGAGGAACGGGATCCACGGTAAGGCCTCCACGTCGGTTACGGCGGCGCCCACGGCATTGGCAAAATAAGTCATGGCGATTCTCCCAAGGTTGTTGTGATCAGTCAGCTTGCGGCCGGCCCGGTGTGTTGAAAGGTTTTCCAGCGCGATAAGCGCCCCAGAGAAAGCCCAGCGAGGTGAAGGCAATCAGGTCTGCGCCCAGCAATGGCCAGGTCCAGGTATTGGCCCGGCCTGTACCCGCCAGCCAGTCACTGCCGACACCGATGGCCATGGCCAGGCCGCCGATCATCAGGATGTTGAGCGCGAGGATGTTGATCCCGGTGGCGGTGGCTTTCAGGTGTCGCGGCAGCTCCGCCTCGATCACGGTGAATACCGGGCCGTAGAGCATCGTCATGAACAGCACCGATGCCGCCATGCCCGCGAGGAACAGAGGCGTACCTGCAGGAAGCAGGCGATAGGCAACGATCAGCGGGATCAGGGCGGCCAGCACAATCAGGCTCGACAGCGCCCGGTCGATCGCAAAGCGGCGCTGCGCCCAGTCGGACAGCACGCCAGAACCAACCGCCCCGGCCAGCCCAAAAGTGACGAACATGAGACCATAAAGGCTGCTGGCATCGGCCTTGGCCATTCCTTTGTCGTCATGCAGCCACAGCTGGACGAACGGGCTGCCGGCGACATGGGCGTGCAGGAACACCATCGCCCAGGAAGCGCAGCGCAGCCGGCGATTAGCCTTAAATACGTCCCACCACTGGCCCAGTTGCCCTGTGATAGAAACGGGTTCGCTTTCACGCGGCATCGGATCGCGCACCCGCGAAAGGGCAAACGTGGCCGCAATGCCGATTAGGCCCATCATCAGGAAGGTGCACTGCCAGCCCAGTGTCGGCCCAACCAGCCCGGCAATCAGGAAACTACCGCCGATCCCGAGCGGGATTCCGGCAAAGAAAAGCCCGATGGCGGCGGCCTTGTGCCTATCGGGGGTGCGGGCGAGGATGATGTTGGACGTTGTCGGAACCAGCGTCGCCTCTCCTGCCGCGACCAGCGGGCGGGCCGCCAGCATCGTCCAGAACCCCTGTGCCAGCCCGGCCAGAGCGGTGAACAGGCTCCACACTGCCACACCACTGGTCAGAACGCGCACGCGCCCAACCCGGTCGGCGAGCAAACCCGCCGCAACGGATGTAAAGGCATAGATTCCGCTAAAGGCCAGTCCCGCGATTAGCGCGAACTGGCTGCGCGACAGGTCCAGATCGCGCATGATGTCAGCCGCAAAGGCTGCCACTAGTTGCCGGTCAATCTGGTTGACGATGTGCAGAGCCAGGAAAAAGAGGATCAGTCCCCACGGCGTCGTGCGCGTCGCATCTGGTGCATAAGCGGTACTAGTCTCGCTCGTGCTCACTCTGCAGCCTCAGCCAGAGGCTGAACGAAATAAGGCTGGGGGCGAACCCGCTCGGACCAACTCGCAACACGGTGCAGGCGCCGCAGCGATTTGCCGATGTCAGCGGAAACACCATAATGGCTCGTGCCGAAGTTATCCCAAATCGCGACGTCACCGGCTTCCCATTGGTGGCGCACCTGAATTTCGGGGATCTTCGACATTTCATTGGCCAGCTTAATCAGCGCCTCTGACTGGATTGTTTCAAATCCCTTGATCCGCTGGACATAGGCATCGCCGACAACAAGACAGGGCTTGCCCGTCGCATGATGGCGGACAATGGCGGGATGAACCGCATGTTCCCGGTTCGCGACAATCTTTTCGATGATCGTCGGATCACCAAAATCATGCCGCATCATCAGATAGAGCGAGTCGTGTTCGATCTCGACATTCGAGAACAACAATTTGAGCGCATGGGGCAACCGCTCATAGGCTGCAGTCATGCTCGCCCACATTGTGTCCGCCCCGAAAGGCACCTGCTCGGCCTGCAGGATCGACATGATATTGGGGTGCTGGCGCGACAGCACATCATGGTGCCACAGATCGGTCGTTGCCTTGGTCTGGTCGGTGTTGAGCCGCTCGATCACGACAACTTCGGGATGGCCTTCGTCGGCCTTGGTCGGCGCAAAGGTATGTTTTTCGAGCTGATCGCCGTAGGCAAGAGCCACGCGCTTCATGGCATCGAACGAGAGATTCTGTCCGCGGCCGAACAATACGCCATATTCCCACAAGGCTTCGCGAAGTTCGGCGAGCCCCGCTTCATCCAGATCGGCAAGATTGCACCCTTCGATCCACCCGCCGATCACCGGGGTGCGCGGAACGACGCGGAATTGCGAATAGTCGCGGACTTCAAGCGCTGTCGGCATGACACTCTCCCATCATTGTCTTGTTGCAGCGAACGTGCCTGATTTGCGGGATGTAGATTTGACATTTTGGGTCAACTCCTGAACATTTTGGGACATGATGCGTGATACCATCCCTATGGCCCGCAGCGCGGTGCTCGACGGGTTCGAAGCCACTGCGCGTGGATGCGATCTAGATATTGACGCCCTGTTGCGCCGGGCCCGGATCACGCCTGCCAGCCTGCGGGACAGTGAATTGCTGGTGCCGACGGCCAGAATCGTGACCTTGTTGGAAGACGCCAGCATGGCTTGCGGAAATCCATCATTCGGCTTGCTGATGGCACAGGCTCGGAGGTTTTCAGTCCTTGGCCCAGTCGCTCTGATCATGCGCGAGCAGCCGGATCTGCGGAGCGCGTTGATGAGCCTTACCCGATTGGGTTGGGCACAAGCCGAAGGGCTAGAATCTAAATTGGAGGACGACGGTGAAACCGCGATCCTTACTTTAACGTTGGTTCCCGAGCTGCCGCGCCCGGCCACACAGACCATCGAACTGGCGGTCGCCGCGATTGTCCGCATGTTGCGCCATTTTCTGGGTGTGGACTGGTCACCGCAAATGCTGACCTTCAGCCATCGCCGTCCAGCGGACACCCGCCTCTATGCCCGGTTCCTTGGAATGACGCCGGTATTCCGAATGGAGCGCAACGCGATTGTGATGCTCTCGGCAGACCTGAACCGGCCCATCGCGGATGCCGACCCGGCCTTTGGGCGCCAGCTTGAACGCCTGGTCGAAAGCGCCAGTCGCGAACGTGGCGCTACACGCAGCAAGCAAGTAACAGAAGCAATGCGGCGGTTGTTGCTGACTGGCAATTGCAGCGCTGCGGCTGTTGCGGACCTTTTCGGGATTGACCGCCGTACTTTAAATCGCTGGTTGGCCGCAGAGGGCGATAGCTACTCCCAATTGCTTCACCAGACCCGCGCCGCGCTATGCGCCCAGCATCGCCAAGGGGGTAGCCATAGCTTGACCGAAATCGCGGGCCTACTGGGTTTCTCCAGCCTCAGCGCCTATTCACGCTGGCGGCGCTTACGGAAAAATTCATTATCATCATGACAATGTAACGGACCTGGCTCATCAATTATGAGGAAGGGCAAGATCGCTTGATTGTCAAAGCTATGTCAGACAATTCATCCGACATAGGCAATAGCTGTGTTGGATCGGGCCTTTAGCGGGTGTCTTGAACTGTTTGCGTCACACCGCCCATTTGGCGTTTAATCTGGCCAATCCATTGCCAAGTATTTCGCAAATCTCCGCCATCCGTTCCTCGGGCGTCATATCATCGGGATGCGGGCCTCCAGGCGACCAAGCCCGATCCGGTTGCGGCTGATAGACATGCCGGTTGGCAAAGAGATCCTTCACCAGCGAAGGCTTCTTCGCGAGTATCGCCAATAGGACCTGCGCCGGACCAGTTGGTTCGCGGCGGCCTTGTTCCCAATTGAGCAAGGTGCCTTTGGGCACCCCAATGCTCTGGGCGAACTCGTGCTGGGACAATCCGGTTTTTGCGCGGAGAGCGGCGACGTTTACTGGTGGCACTATAACGCGAGGCTTTCTGCCGGCGCTTTTGCCAGAGCCGACATAAGTCACGGTTACCTTAAGCCCATCGAGGGCGCTTTTTCTCTTTGTCACGGGGCTGGCTAAGTTCGACCCGAAACTGCGTCAATGGCGCACAATTGCGCTGCATGCTGGCGGCAATGATGGCCGGCTCAAAAACCGTACTAAACACAATTCAGTGGAGAGCTTTTTAGGGCTCAAAAATGGCGGATTTTCGCCGTTTCGTTCTGGAGGTGCATTTTGTGGTTCGCAAGGATCACAATGGTAAGCATTCGAATTCGCGTTTTTTTCGAATGATCAAATGGTTGCCAGGCTCTCGACTGAAACCAACCAAAAATCGGCTGAAATCATTGAAAATAAGCCATTTTTTAGAAAACTGAGGCCTCCAACCGAGTTTGTATTTAGGCCCTATTTGTCAAATGGCGGAGACGGAGTCCGCCTAACAATAATCTCAGGCCGTTCGCTTCTGACTACTAGAGTAGCTGTAAAGGCTAATAAATCA
>JAHEGQ010000073.1 GCA_024645025.1 Sphingomonadaceae bacterium | reverse complement strand
AAAGCGGGCCTTTTGCCGCTGCGCCGGGCCTGGCCCCTGGTCCTGATCGCCGCGCCCTTTGCCTGGGCGGGTGGGTTGACCCCGATCAAGGAAGCGACCTTTCTGGGTTTGCTGGCCGCAAGCTTGATTGTCGCTGGGGCCGCGCTGTTGCTGCAACGGCCAGAAGAGGCCAGTGCCCCTTCTGTTCCAACTGCGCCGTCCGCACATAGGCGGACGCAATTTTCTGATCTTCTGACGGGCGCTGCTATTGGCTATTTGGCCGGGTTGGTCGGCATTGGTGGCGGGATCTTTTTGGCGCCCTATCTCCACATCACCCGTTGGGCATCGGCCAAGCAAATTGCCGCGACCGCCAGCCTGTTCATTCTTGTCAACTCGATCGCGGGCCTGGCGGGCCAGATGCTCAAGCTGGGCAATGGCGGGGTGGACGCGATTGGGCTGTATTGGCCGTTGCTGCTGGCGGTGGTTGTCGGCGGGCAGATGGGCAGCCTGGCTGGCATCCGGCTTTTGTCTCCGGCGCTGGTGCGCCGGACAACGGGCGTGCTGGTGCTGTATGTTGCTGCGCAGTTGATCTGGAAGTTGGTTGGCTAAATCGCCCCTTGATTTTGCTGCAAAGCGGCTCGTCTTTCTGAGGTTTGGTCCTTCAAAATCGGTCTGCCTTTGGCCTCGCGTCCTGCACGGCGCCATCGGCCGGTGTCGCTCGTAACCTGAAATATACATTTCAGCTGATAGGTATGTTTCCCAGCCAAATTTGTTGGTGTGACGGAGTGTAAAGCCGGACCTTTTGCCCTGCTTGCCGGATGCCCACCGACAAAATCATCTGATGGATGCAACGCGACATGATCTATCGCCGCGAGATTGATGGGTTGAGGGCGGTCGCGGTCGTCGCTGTCATTGGGTTTCACGCGGGCTTTTCGGCCTTCCGCGGCGGCTTTGTCGGTGTCGACATTTTCTTCGTGATCAGCGGCTATCTGATCACCCATATCCTGATGGACGAATTGGAGCAGCGCGACTTTTCAATTCTGCGCTTTTACGAACGACGGGCGCGGCGCATTTTACCAATGCTTTTTCTGGTCATGCTGTGCTGCATCCCCTTTGCATGGCAGTGGATGGTGCCAAATGAGCTGAAGGATTTTTCCCAAAGCATTGCCGCAGTCACGCTGTTTGCGTCCAACGTCCTTTTTCTGCGTGAGGAAGGCTATTTCACCGCGGCTGCAGAGCTAAAGCCGTTGCTCCACACGTGGAGCCTTGCCGTCGAAGAGCAGTTTTATCTGCTTCTGCCGCCGTTTCTGAGCGTCTGTTGGCGCTTTGGTCGTGCCCGCCTTTTCTGGGCGTTCGTGGTGCTTGCAACTGCCAGCCTTTTGCTCAGTGAATGGGGTTGGCGGCATAATCCGGAGGCCAATTTCTATCTGGCACCCAGCCGGGCGTGGGAGTTTCTGGCAGGATCCCTGTGTGCTTTCCTGCACCAGATGCGGCCGCTGACAGCCAATAATCTGGCCAGCCTGACGGGCTTGGCGCTTATCGTGTTTTCAATCATCTTCTTCGATCGCGCGATGCCCTTCCCTAGCGTTTATGCGCTCGTTCCGGTGGTGGGCTCGGCGCTGGTGATCCTTTTTGGTGTTTCGGGCACGTTGGTGGCGCAACTGCTTGGTGGGCGTCTCTTTGTGGGTGTCGGGCTTATCAGTTACAGCGCCTATTTATGGCACCAGCCGCTCTTCGCCTTTGCCAGACTGGGCAGCGCGCAAGAGCCCTCTTCGGGCCTGATGCTCGCTCTGGTCGGTGCCACTTTTCTTCTCGCGCTCTCAAGTTGGCATTATGTGGAAAAGCCGCTGCGCGCCTTTCCCGCCACCCTTCTCCGCAGCCAGCGGGCTGCCTTTATGGCAATGGGCGTCATCGGCGGCGCCTTTTTGGTGTTGGGTTTAGTGGGCCATGCAACGCATGGCTTTAAGCATCTGTGGCTGCAGCGGGCGCCGACGTCGGTGGCGACGACCTACCGCCTTTATGCCGAAGCCCGATCAAAGAGCGCCGTCTACCTCGCCAAAAACCGGAAAGATGACGGTGATTGCATCTTCAATGCCGACAAGGTGGATCAGGCTGTTCGCCAGAGATTGGACCTATGCTATCGCAAACATGGGCCGGGTATCCTGATCTTTGGCGACAGCCACGCCACGGGCTTGTTCAACGGCATAGCCGCGATGAACAATGGGCGCGCAGCATTCCTTGTGGGGATTACCAAAAATGGTTGTCACCTTCCTGATTATCTGCCGAACTGTCCGTATGTCGGCATTTACAGGTTGATCAGGGATCAGCCGCACCTGTTCTTGGCTGCGGTTTACGAGAAGGCCGGCATAACAATGTTCAAAGAGGCCTATTCGCTTTCTGGCCCCGGCTTTGGCAGGTCATCGGAAAGTCCAGCTCAAGGGGTATACGACAGGCACGTGATTGCTGGCGTCAAATCCTATCTCGGCAAGCTGTCCAACTTCACCCATGTGATCTGGTTCGGCCCGCGGATTGAGCCCGGCATCTCGCAAAGGATAGCGCTGAAATTTGGATGTAATTATGATTTTGTTCCAAATAGAGAAGTTATTTTTCTCTACAAAAATATGGATAAAATACTCAAGGAAACGACAAAAGATTTAAATAATTTTGAATTTATCTCGCAGATATCGAAATATAAATTCTCATTTCCAAGAGATTTCATGAACTGTAAGAAATTATATTGGATTGATGAAAGTCATTATAGTTCAGAAGGTGAAATTTTATTTGCAAAGAGGTTTGATTTTCTGGAGTATTTGACAGCCCGTCATCTGATTAAATCAGCCAGAAAACAGCGTGTGCCCCAGTCCTGAGGGCAGAGATGGGCCGCAGGGGAGCCAAGGCCCCCATTGATCAAAACGCCGGATCGTTCGCGCCATCATCATCGAGCGGTGTGATGGGCGTGTGGATGCCACATTCGGTCTTGTCCCAGCCGCGCCAGCGGCCGGCGCGTGGGTCTTCGCCCGGCTTGACGACGCTGGTGCACGGCGCGCAACCGATGGACAAATAACCCTGCGCCTCCAGCGGGTGGCGCGGCAAATTGTGGTCGGTAAAATAAGCGTCGATCCGCGCTTTGTCCCAATCGGCAAGTGGGTTCATCTTCAGGCGATCGGCTTCAATCTCGAAACGCGGCAGGGCGGATCGGGTCGACGATTGAAATGCTTTGCGCCCGGAAATTTGGGCGTCAAACCCCGCCAATGCCTTGGCCAGCGGCTTGACCTTGCGGATCTCGCAACAGCCATCGGGGTCATAGGACCAACGCAGCCCGGTTTCATCGCGCTTTGCAATCTCATCCGCGTCCGGGGTCAGGCTGCGGACATCTTGCAAGCCCAATAGGGTCGTCAGCTGGTCGCGATAGGCGAGTGTTTCGGGAAAATGCTTGCCCGTTTCCAGAAATAGAACGGGCACGCGCGGGTCAATGCGAGAGATCAGGTGCAACAGAACCGCTGATTCCGCGCCGAAGGAGGACACAATAGCGGCCTCCCCCAGCATTTGTTCTTTGAGGACGACGTCGAGCATCTCAACCGTGTCGCGACCGCGAAACATATTGTTGAGGCGGATGGCGTCCGCCTCTGTGTAGCGCGGGGCGGCATTGATCCGGTCGATCATGCGCGTGTTGGCCTCAGCCATGGCGCCGCTTCCAGACGGGCGCAGCGCCATCTGCGGCCCCTTGATAGACGTGCTCAAAGCGGGCGAGGCTTTCGGCAACGACCGCCGGGTTCAGCGGCGCGTCCGGGGCAAAACTGTCAAAGCCGCAGCGGCGCAGATAGACGATCTGGTCCACCAGCACATCGCCTTGCGCCCGCAACTCGCCCGTATAGCCAGCTTCGCGCAGGATTCGGGCCGACGAATAGCCGCGCCCATCGCGGAATTTGGGGAAGGCGATCTCGACCAGCGCCAATCGGTCCAGATGCGGGATCAACGCGCGGGCATCCTCATCCGATTCTAGCCGGACTGCGGTTGCGTTCGACTGGGTCAGGAAGGAATCGAGTGTAACGGCGGGCTGTTCCAGCGCCTCGTCATTCCGAAAACGCAGCTCAGCCATAAATTGCCTCCTTGAAGGGATCAAAGCCAACGCGGCGATAGGTGTCGAGGAAGCGTTCCTCGCCTTCGCGCAGCGCCAGATATTTGTCAGTCACCCGCTCCACAGCATCGACGATGCCGTCTTCGTCAAAGCCCGGGCCGGTGATCTTGCCAAGGCTCGTATCTTCAGCACCCGAGCCACCCAGCAGCAGCTGGTAATTTTCGGTGCCCTTCCGGTCGACGCCCAAAATGCCGATATGGCCGGCATGGTGGTGCCCACAGGCGTTGATGCAGCCGGAAATCTTCAGCTTCAGCTCGCCCAGCGTGCGCTGCCGATCCAGATCGGCAAAACGCTGCGCAATTTTCTGCGCGACGGGGATGGAGCGGGCATTGGCCAAGCTGCAATAATCCAACCCCGGACAGGCGATGATGTCGCTGATCAGGTCCAGATTGGGGGCCGCTAGATCAGCCTCGTTGAGCGCCTGCCACACGGCATAAAGGTCACGCTTGGCGACATGGGGCAGGACGATGTTTTGCGCATGGGTGACGCGCAGTTCATCAAAGCTATACTTCTCAGCGAGGTCTGCCATCACATCGATCTGCGCCGAAGAGGCATCGCCCGGAATGCCGCCCACGGGTTTCAGGCTGATGTTTACAATTGCATAGCCGGGTTGTTTGTGCGCCTTCACATTCTGGTCCAGCCACACGGCGAAGTCCGGGTCGTTGCGATCAACGGTGTCGGCCAGCCCAACCTCAAAGGCCGGTGGCGCAAAAAAGGCGGCGATCCGCTCCAGCTCGGCAGCGGGCGGATCAATGCCCAGCGTTTTCACATGGGCAAATTCTTCTTCCACCTGACGGGCATATTCGTCGGCCCCCAGTTCATGGATCAGGATTTTGATGCGTGCCTTGTAGATATTGTCGCGGCGGCCATAGCGGTTGTAGACGCGCAAGCACGCTTCTGAGTAGCTCAGATAATCCTCAATCGGGACAAAGTCCTTGATCAAGGGCGCGACCATCGGCGTGCGGCCCATGCCGCCGCCCACGTAAAAGGCGGCACCCAGCTTTCCGTCGCGCTTGACCAGTTGAATGCCGATATCGTGCAGCTTCATCGCCGCGCGGTCTTCGTCCGATGCGATCACCGCAATCTTGAACTTGCGCGGCAGATAGCTGAATTCCGGGTGGAAGGTGGACCATTGGCGCAGCAGCTCTGCCCAGGGGCGCGGATCGGCCACTTCATCGGCGGCCGCGCCGGCATATTGGTCGGACGAAATATTGCGGATGCAATTGCCCGACGTCTGGATGGCGTGCATCTCCACCTTGGCAAGGTCTGCCAGAATGGCGGGCGCATCTTCCAGCTTGATCCAGTTATACTGGATGTTCTGGCGGGTGGTGAAGTGGCCATAATCACGGTCATAGGTGCGCGCGATGTGCGCCAGCATCCGCATCTGCTTGCTGTCGAGCGTGCCATAAGGAATGGCGACACGCAGCATATAGGCGTGCAGCTGAAGATAAAGGCCATTCATCAGCCGCAGCGGCTTGAACTGGTCTTCCGTAATATCGCCCGCCAAGCGGCGGCGCACCTGATCGCTGAATTCCGCCACGCGGGCATCAACGATCGCTTGGTCATATTGGTCGTACTTATACATTATCCTTGCTCCGTTCGTCCCGAGCGCAGTCGAGGGACGGGGTGCCGTGTGTCTCGACGATGCTCGACACGAACGGGGTGAGGGGTGCGGGTGTCGCCATCAGATCACCCAGCTTCCGGCATCGGGATCTGCCGGCTTCAATGTCAGGTCAAGACGGACGGTCGGGCCCAACGCGCGGATGCGGTCCTTGATGTGCGCAGGGCGCGGGCCGTCCGGCGTCGCCACCGCTTCAATGAGATAGGGGGCGTTGACGCGACGTGCGCCTTCTTCCGCTGTCAAAATGGCTTCGCCATGCTCGCCCACGTCCGCCGCGTCCTCAACATGGAGCGACCAGCCGTCGCCCGTCCACCACGTGACCGCGCCCGAAGCGAGGTCGTTGCCCGTCAACAATTTCATGCCTGTGTCTCTTCCACCTGTTTTGCCAGCGCCGAAAGCCGGTCTTCGGCATCCGAACGCAGAACTACGTCCCCAACGACAATCACCGCCGGGCTTTGGACGCCGTCGCGCGCGATCATATCGCCCAGATCTGTCAGCAGCGTGCGCAAAGCGCGCGCGCCTTTGCGCGTGCCGCGTTCCAAAACGGCAACCGGCATATCGGGGGCCACGCCATCTGCGATCAGTTTTTCGGTGATGTCTTGCGCGGTCGCCACACCCATATAGATCACCAGCGTCCGGCCTTTCCCGGCAAGTCCTGCCCAGTTCTGGTCGCTCAGGCCCTTGCACTGGCCAGCAACAAAGCTGACCGCGCTGGCCGCATCGCGGTGCGTCAAGGGCAGCATCGCCTGTGCCGCGCACCCAATTGCAGCGGAAATGCCGGGGATCACCTCCACCTGCACACCGGCTGCCCGGCATTCTTCCGCTTCCTCACCGCCGCGACCAAAGATGAAAGGGTCGCCACATTTAAGGCGGATAACCAGATGCCCGGCCTGTGCCGCCTCAACCAGCAAGGCGTTGATCTGATCTTGCGGCACGGTGTGGCGGCTGCGCTGTTTGGCCACCGAAATATAGCGCGCCTTAGCGTTGCCCAGCGCAAGGATCGCGGGGTCGACCAGCCCATCATGCACGATCACATCAGCCGCGGATAGAGCGCGCGCGGCCTTGACCGTCAGCAATTCGGGGTCGCCGGGACCGGCGCCCACAAGGATAACTTTGCCAGAAATCATCACGTTGCCCTGCACCCCCGGCGGCTTGATCGCAAAACAGAGATTATTGGCCACCCATTAGCGAAACTTGAATGCTAGGCCCGCAACCCGGTGGGAAGCGTGACACTTGGCGCGTCTGTTTCGGTTGAAACGACAGGGTAGGCACAATAATCCGCGGCATAAAACGCGCTGGGCCGATGGTTCCCAGACAGGCCCAAGCCGCCAAAGGGGGCCGTTGACGGAGCGCCGTTGGTGGGCCGGTTCCAGTTGACGACACCGGCGCGCGCCTGTTGCCAAAATTGGTCAAATTCAGCGCGGGTGCCGCCGATCAGCGCCGCGGCCAAGCCATAGCGCGTGGCGTTGGCTGCCTGAACCGCTGCGTCAAAATCGGTGACCCGGGTCAGCTGCAAAACGGGGCCGAACAACTCCTCATCGGGCACGTTTTGCGCCTCGGTCACGTCGATCAACGCGGGCGACAGGAAGGGAAGGCCAACGCACAGCGATTCGAGCGGATGAATCACCTTGCCGCCGCGGGCGACCAGATCTGCAAAGCCGGCTAACAGACCGTCCGCTGTGGGTATGTCGATCACCGGGCCCATGAAGGGGGCAGGGTCGGCAAAGGGGGCGTCCACAATGATTCGGTCGCGCAAGGCCGCGATTTCGGCCAGCAGCGTGTCTTCGGTGCCATGGCGCACGATCAGCCGGCTGGCCGCTGTGCAGCGCTGCCCCGCGCTGAGATATGCGGACTGGATAACAAGACTGGCAGCCGCTTTCGCATCGGCGCCATCCCAAACGATGATCGGGTTGTTGCCGCCCATTTCCAGCGCCAGCATTTTGCCCGGCTGGTCCGCAAATTGGCGATTTAGGGCAATGCCTGTGCGCGCAGAACCGGTAAATAAAATGCCGTCGACATCCGGGTGGCCGACCAGCGCCTTGCCTTCTTCAACGCCCCCGATGACAAGGCGGACCACGTTTTCGGGGATGCCAGCGGCATGGTATAGGTCAACCAGCAGCGCCCCGGTTGCGGGCGTTTTTTCAGACGGTTTGAAGACGACCGCATTGCCCGCGATCAGCGCCGGGATGATGTGGCCATTGGGCAGGTGCGCCGGAAAATTATAGGGCCCCAGAACGGCCATCACGCCATGCGGCTTGTGGCGGACATGGGTGGCGGCGCCATTGGCGCTGCCAAGGTCTTGATGCGGCGTTCGTGCGGCATAAGCGCGCACCGAAATCTCCACCTTGTTGACGACGGCATCCACCTCTGTGCGCGCTTCCCACAGCGGCTTGCCGGTTTCGCGCGCGATCAGATGAGCCAGTTCTTCCGCGCGGGTCCGCACCAGGGTGGCAAAATTGCGCAACTGGTCGATGCGCGCGTCAACCGGCAGATTGGCCCATGCCCCCCAACTGGCGCGGGCCAGCGCGACTTCATGGTCAACTTGACTCACCGGGGCGCGCCAAAACGCAGCACCCGTGGCCGGTTCGAAAGAAATAAGGTCCATCGTCATGCGCCGGGTTTAGGCGTTTTTGCACCAAAATGCACGTCGCTCATGTTCAGCCTGCAAGGGCCGCGCCCATGGCGCGGATGGCGGCTACCTTGGCCGTCAGGGCTGACCAGTCATCCCGGTCGGCAATAGGGGCCCAGATCGCCTCAACCTCGTCAATGTGCATCGAACAGGGGGCAGAGCCGGCCCAATAACCATGGGTCAGCGGCAGGCGGGGGTGATACCCTGCAAGTGCTTGGGTTAGATCAGAAAATTCGGCCTGTTGATACAGTCCATCCGCGTCGGCACGGCGCAACTGCCCGCCTGCCCAGTCAAAATAGAACCGGTCGATGTTGACCTTGCTTGCATAAAGGGCCGTTTCCAGCGCGGTAACAAGGGCGATGTCGGCTTCCGTTCCGCGCGGCTGCACGCCCAGCCGCCACAAGACGCGCGCCACCAAGGCTGCGCGATAGGCTGGCGCAAACCCGTCTATCGCCTCGACCAGCGCGTCGCGTTCGGCAAGGTCCAACAGGCTGTTGGCCAGTTGCACGACATCCCAATGGATGGCCTCTGCTTGTCGGCCAAAAGCATAAAGGCCCTGTTGGTCAAAATAGGCCGCGGTGAAACCGGGATCAAAAGTTGGCGTCCAGCGCCATGGGCCGTAATCAAAACTTTCGCCCGAAATGTTGATATTGTCGCTGTTCAGTACGCCGTGGACGAACCCCGCCGCCATAAAGCTGGCCGCCATATCGGCCGTCCGCGCGACAACGTGGCGGACCAGCCGCACCGCCGCATCCGGCCCATCGGTTTCGCCATAATAGATCGACAGCGCATAGGCGACGAGCCGCTTCAGCGCCTCGGTTTGGCCAAGGGCCGCCAGCCGCTGAAAGCTGCCGATCCGGATATGGCCATGCGACAGGCGGACCAGCACGGCAGAGCGCGTGGGGCTGGGCTCATCCCCCCGGTGCAGCGCCTCACCCGTTTCAATGACGGAAAAGGTGCGGCTGGTCTCCACGCCTAAAGCTTCCAGCATTTCAGTCGCCAGAATTTCGCGCACCGCGCCCTTCAGCGTCAGGCGCCCGTCGCCAAAGCGGCTATAGGGCGTTTGGCCGGACCCCTTGGTACCAAGGTCCATCACCCGTCCCTTTTTGTCGCGCATCTGGGCAAACAGAAAGCCCCGCCCATCCCCAATATCGGGGTTGTACACCCGAAACTGGTGGCCATGATACCGCAGGGCCAGCGGTTGGGGCAGGCTGCCGGGAAGCGGCGTAAAGCGGCCGAAATGGGCGATCCACTGGGCATCGTCCAACGTGTCGAGCCCAATTTGTGCCGCTGCCTTGTCATTGCGAAAACGTAGGATGGCGTCCGGAAAATCGGCGGCAACAACTGGGTCGGCCAGAAAATCGGCCACCGCGTCAATGACGCGTTCGGGCTGGAAAAGCGGTGCTTGCGGGATTGACGACATAAGGCGATATGGGGGCTATGGGTGCTAAAGCGCAATACACAGATGGCTATTGGACATCGCAGGATGGCCTTCGGCTCCATTATCGGGATTATCCGGGCGACAAGTCGCGCCCGCCCATTTTGTGCATCCCCGGGCTAACCCGCAATGCGCGCGATTTTGAAAATGTGGCGCAGCGGCTTTCGGGCGATTGGCGGGTGATCTGCGTGGATCTGCGCGGGCGCGGCGAAAGCGCCTATGCCGACGATCCGATGACCTATGTTCCGGCGACCTATGTGGCCGACTTGGATGCCTTGTTGAAGGATTTGAAGATCAAGCGCTTTGTGGCCATCGGCACGTCATTAGGCGGTTTGCTGACGATGTTGCTGGCCGCGCAAAAACCGGGCCGGATTGCGGGCGCACTTCTGAACGACATTGGCCCAGTCCTCGATCCGCGCGGGCTGGAACGTATCCGCACTTCTGTCGGGCGGACGCACAGCTGGCCAACTTGGGTCCATGCCGCACGTGATTTGGGGGAGATGCAGGCCATCATCTATCCGGCCTATCAGCTGGAAGACTGGATCGCTTATGCCAAGCGCGTCTGCCGCCTGACCCAGCAGGGGCGAATCGTGCTGGATTATGATCTGCAAATTGCAGAGCCGATGAAGCAGCCGACCGACGCCTTTGATCTGTGGCCCGCATATGCGGCGCTGGGCACCGCACCCGTAGCCATTTTGCGAGGTGCGCTGTCGGACCTTTTGTCTGAAGCCACAGCGCGGGACATGGTGCGCCGTCTGCCCCATGCCAAGCTGACGACGGTTCCCGGCGTTGGTCATGCCCCGGCCCTTAATGAGCCAGCGGCAACGCGGGCGCTGGGGGCGCTACTGAAAGCCGTGATGGCGTGACGCCCCGGCGCGTCCTGCACGCCCATTCAACCTTTTTGCCGGGCGGCAAGGAACTGCGCACAACCGATTTGATGAATGCCTTTGGCGATGCCGCCCGGCACAGCATTTTGTCGGCCATGCCCGGCCAATTTGGCGCGCGCGTGGCGATCGGCAAAGGGATTGATGTTGCGTTTCCAGAGGAGGCCCCCGCGCTCAAAGGGCGTCCCAGCATCGCCCGCTATCGCGCGCTGGCTGCCTATATGCGGCAATTTGATCTTGTCCTGACCTATAATTGGGGCGCGATGGATATGGTCGCCGCCCGGCGGTTGTTTCCCAAAGGATGCCCGCCGCTGATCCATCACGAAGATGGTTTTAATGCAGAGGAGGCGGATCGCCTGTTTTTGCGGCGGACGCTGTTTCGGCGCGCGGTTTTGCCAACTGCCGCAAAGCTGGTCGTTCCCAGTCAAGCATTGGCCCGGATTGCCCGCCAGACCTGGAAGGTCCCCGATCATCAATTGGTCGTCATTCCCAATGGCGTCGAAACCGCGCGCTTTGCCCAATCCGCTGCACCGGTTGCCATCCCCGGCCTGATCCCGCAGCCCGAAGAGGTGGTGGTGGGGACCGTTGCAGGCCTGAGGGCGGTTAAAAATATCCCTTTGTTGGTTGAGGCCGTCGCGCAGTTGAAGGGCGCGGTTCGGCTGGTTGTGGTGGGTGATGGGCCAGAACGCCCCGCCATAGAAGCCGCCGCCCGGCAACATGGCCTTGGCGACCGGCTGCTCCTCCCCGGCCATTTGCCAGACCCGGCTCAATATATCGGCCTTTTCGATATATTTGCCCTGTCATCCGACAGTGAACAGGCCCCCATTGCCCTTATTGAGGCCATGGCTGCCGCGCGCGCGGTTGTGGCGACCGATGTGGGCGATGTGCGCCACATGGTCGCGCCAGAAAATAGGGGCCATATTGTGCCGCCACGCGATGCAAGGGCATTGGCCCGGGCCTTAGCGGATTTGGTGGCGGATCCGGCCCGTCGCGCCGCATTGGGGGCCGCCAATCAGAGGACGGCGCAACGCGACTTTGACAGGGGGGGAATGATCCGCCGCTACGGCAAGCTATATGATCTGCCCGTTCAGCCCGACGCCATCGCCCAATAAACCCTAATCCTCAGAAGCAGATGTGGATGATTGCAAGAAAAGCCGCGCTTTTTCGGGATGATGTTCTATAGCGAAGTGTCAGGAACGACGTATAGGGTCTCCATGTTCAAGGGTTTGAAGCCAATAATTTATCATGGCCGGGAAGTTTGGCCGCTGGTTGAGGGTGGCAAGGGCGTATCAGCAACGAACCACGCAAGTGCGGGGGCATGGGCTGCGGCCGGCGGTATCGGGACCGTTTCGGCGGTAAACGCCGACAGCTATGATTCAACCGGCGCGATCGTTGAACAGGTTTATAACGGCAAGACGCGGCGGGAACGCCACGAACAGCTGATCCGATACTCCATCGCTGGCGCCGTCGAACAGGTGACGCGCGCGCATGAGATTTCGGGCGGCAAGGGCGCAATCAACATCAACGTCTTGTGGGAAATGGGCGGCGCTCAGGAAATTCTGCATGGCGTTTTGGAACGCACCAAGGGCATGGTCCATGGTGTCACCTGTGGCGCGGGCATGCCCTACAAGCTGTCTGAGATTGCGGCGCAATATGGCGTGTCCTATCTGCCTATCGTCAGTTCTGGTCGTGCCTTCCGCGCCTTGTGGAAGCGTGCTTATTCAAAGGTGGCCGATCTGTTGGGCGCGGTCGTTTATGAAGACCCGTGGCTGGCCGGGGGGCATAACGGCCTGTCCAATGCCGAAGATCCGTTGAAGCCGGAAGATCCCTATCCCCGCGTCAAGGCGCTGCGCGATGTCATGCGTGAAGCGGGTATTTCGGATACGGTGCCGATCGTGATGGCTGGCGGCGTTTGGTATTTGCGCGACTGGGAGAACTGGATCGACAATCCGGAGCTGGGCCAGATTGCCTTTCAATATGGCACGCGGCCGCTGCTGACGCAGGAAAGCCCGATCCCACAGGCGTGGAAAGACCGGCTGCTGACGCTGAACGAAGGCGATGTGTTGCTGCACAAATTTTCGCCCACTGGTTTTTATTCCAGCGCGGTGCGCAATCCCTTCCTGCAAAATCTGGAAGCGCGCAGCGCGCGGCAGATCGCCTTTGCGCGCGATGCAGATGACAGTAAAACCCATCAGCTGGATGTTGGCGTCCGCGGCAAGAACTTCTGGGTCAGCCTGACCGATTTGCAGCGTGCGCGCGAATGGTTTGGCGCGGGCTTTACCGAAGCCTTGCGAACGCCGGATGACACGCTGATTTTTGTGACACCCGAAGAGCGCAAGCTGATCCAGACCGATCAGGCGGAATGCATGGGCTGCCTGTCGCATTGCGGCTTTTCGTCATGGAAAGACCATGATGATTTCACGACCGGCTATCTGGCCGACCCGCGCAGCTTCTGCATCCAAAAGACCCTGCAAGCCATCGCGCATGGCGGGGACGTGGAACAGAATCTGATGTTTGCGGGCCACAATGCCTATAATTTCAAGACGGACCCATTTTATTCCAACGGGTTTGTCCCGACTGTGAAGCAACTGATCGACCGGATTTTGACCGGCGATTAATCAATTTGGCGGGCAGGGCGTGGCCAATGCCCCGCCCCGCCGCGCCAAGGATCAGTCAAATTCCCAGCCGCGTTCGCCGTGGCTGGTCAGGTCCAGCCCGTCATGTTCGGCTTCTTCGTCCACCCGCATCGGCAGAACAGCCGAGACCATGAAGGCGACGATCACCGTCATCAACGCGGTCCACACAGCAACGCTGCCCACGCCAATCGCTTGCGCGATCAATTGCGAGGTGACGTCAGCCCCTTCGGCAAAGCCGCCGCCGCCAAAGGCTTCTGAAAAGAAGATCGGCATCAGCAAAGATCCAAGGATGCCGCCAACACCGTGAACAGCAAACACGTCGAGCGAATCGTCGATCTGCCAATTGTGTTTGACCACCTGCACCATCGCAAAGCAGATGGACCCCCCAAGCAACCCCAAGAGGATGGCACCGGCTGGGCCAATATAGCCGGCGGCGGGCGTTACCGTGGCAAGCCCGGCGATCGCGCCGGTCACGATCCCGATGGACGTCGCCTTGCCAATGCGAATTCGTTCAATCAGGATCCAGACCAACGCCGCTGTCGATGCCGCCAAATGGGTGTTGAGAATGGCCGTTGCCGCGCCATCGCCCGCCGCGAGAGCAGAGCCCCCGTTAAAGCCGAACCAGCCCACCCACAACAAGCCAGCGCCAACCATGGTCAAGGCGGCGCTGTGCGGCGCGAGGAGGGCCTTGTTGAAGCCCTTGCGGGGCCCCAGCAGCTTGGCAACGATCAAGGCCGCGACGCCTGCCGTTGTGTGAACGACAATGCCGCCGGCAAAATCCAATGTGCCGAATTGGTCGGCCAGCCAGCCGCCGCCCCACACCCAGCGCGCGACGGGGATGTAAACGGCCAGCGTCCACAGCGTTGAAAAGGCAACGACCCAGCCAAAGCGGATGCGCTCCACAAAGGCGCCGATGACAAGGGCGGGCGTGATAGCCGCGAAAGTCATCTGGAACAGTGCAAAGGCTGATTCCGGGATGGTCAGGCCCTCCCGGACTTCGGCAAGATTGGCGAGCATCGCATTGCCCAGCCCGCCCAACCAAGGGGAGCCTGTGCCAAAGACGAGGCTGTAGCCGCCCACCACCCAAAGCAGCGAGACAGCGCACAGAATAACAAAGCTGTGCATGATAACAGACAGCACGTTGCGTGCCCGCACCAGCCCGCCATAAAAAAGGCCAAGGCCGGGGATTGTCATCATCAAGACAAGGGCAGACGCGGTCAGGATCCAGGCGGTGTCGCCCGTATCAACGCCCGAATCTGTCTGCGCAAAAGCGGTTGCCGGAAAAGCAAGGCCTGCCGCGGCCAAAGCCAGAAAACGGCGCAATGTCATGATTGGAACCTCCACCCCTTATTTTCTTGGGCGACGTGCTAGGGCCAGCCTTGCCTGACCGCAAGGGGGGCTTGTCCCGAAAACGGCGCTTGACGACACACCCTTCCGCTCCCCACCCTCGCGCGTACACATGAAGGGACGTCCAAAGCTGCTATGAAACTCGTTATTGTGGAATCGCCTGCCAAGGCCAAAACCATCGAGAAATATTTGGGGCCGGGCCACCGCGTCCTGGCCAGCTTTGGGCATATTCGCGACCTGCCGCCCAAGGACGGCTCGGTTGATCCGGACAATGGCTTTGCGATGACGTGGGAAGCCTATGCCGACAAAAGCAAGCAGCTCAAGGCGATTACCGATGAAGCCAAATCCGCTGACACCCTGATCCTCGCGACCGACCCGGATCGCGAAGGAGAAGCGATTAGCTGGCACGTCAAAGAGGTGCTGGCGAAGAAGAAGGCGCTGCCGCAACATGTGGAGCGCGTCACCTTCAATGCGATCACCAAGGCGGCGGTCACCGAGGCGATGGCCCGCCCCCGCGATCTCGACCATGATCTGATCGACGCCTATCGCGCGCGCCGGGCGCTGGATTATCTGGTCGGCTTTACGCTGTCGCCTGTGCTGTGGCGCAAGCTGCCGGGCGCCAAATCGGCCGGGCGTGTTCAGTCGGTTGCCTTGCGGCTGATCGTGGATCGGGAGCGCGAGATTGAACTGTTCCGCGCGCAGGAATATTGGTCGGTCACCGCCCAAATGGAACAGGATGGCGTGCCCTTCCTTGCCCGGCTTGTGCGCCACAAGGGGGAAAAGGTCGATCGGCTGACCATTGGCAATGCGGGCGATGCAGCGGATGCCAAGGCCGCGGTTGAAGCTGGGCGCTTCACCGTTGCCTCGGTGGAAACCAAGCCGCTCACGCGCAACCCGCCGCCGCCGTTCACCACCTCCACCTTGCAGCAGGAAGCCGCGCGCAAGCTTGGCTTTTCCGCAACCCATACGATGCGACTTGCCCAGTCGCTGTATGAGGAAGGGGCGATCACCTATATGCGGACCGATGGCGTGCAGATGGATGGATCTGCCATCAGCGCGGCGCGCAAGGCGATCGCGGATCGGTATGACGCGGGCTATGTGCCGGACAAGCCGCGCCAATATCAAACCAAGGCCAAGAATGCGCAAGAAGCGCACGAGGCCATCCGCCCAACCGATTTCGGGCGGGATCGCGTTGCTTCGGGTGATCACGCCCGGCTGTATGACCTGATCTTCAAGCGCGCCTTGGCCAGCCAGATGGCGTCGGCCCGGCTGGAGCGCACAACGGTGGAACTGTTGGATGCAACCGGCCAAACCGGGCTACGCGCCACGGGCCAAGTCGTTCTCTTCCCGGGGTTCCTGGCGCTTTACGAAGAAGGCCTGGATGATGCCGAGGATGAGGATGCAAAGCGTCTGCCGCGGCTGTCGGAAGGCGATGCCCCGGCCAAGATCAAAATAGAGGCAGAACAGCATTTTACCCAGCCGCCGCCGCGCTATTCCGAAGCCAGCCTTGTCAAGAAGATGGAAGAGCTGGGGATTGGCCGGCCCTCCACCTATGCGTCCATCCTGCAGGTGCTGAAAGACCGGGACTATGTCACGCTGGACAAGAACCGCTTCACCCCGTGTGAAAGCGGGCGGCTGCTGACGGCGTTTCTGGAACGCTTTTTTGAACGCTATGTCAGCTACGACTTCACCGCCGGGCTGGAAGAGGAACTGGACGATGTGTCGGGCGGCCGCGCCCAATGGCAAGCTGTGCTGGAGGCCTTTTGGCGCGACTTCAAGCCCAAGACCGCCGAGGTTATGGAGCAGAAACCCTCTGAGGTGACGCAGGCGCTGGATGCCTTTCTGGCGCCTTTCCTGTTCCCCGAACGGGAAGAGGGCGGCGATCCGCGCGAATGCCCGGCTTGTAAGCTGGGCAAGCTGGCGCTGCGGGGCGGCAAGTTCGGGGCCTTCATTGCCTGTTCCAACTACCCTGAATGCAAGTTCACCCGCAAGTTCGGTCAGCCGGGCAGCGACGGTGATTTGGGGGCAACCGGGCCCGAGGTGCTGGGCCAGCATCCCGAAACCGGGCAGGATATCCATCGCAAGTCGGGGCGCTTTGGCCCCTATGTGGAAATGGGGGAGGCCAAGGAGGCCAAGCGGGCGTCTATCCCGAAGGACATTCCTGCAGAAGAATTTGGGCTGGATTGGGCGGTCAAGCTGCTCGATCTGCCGCGCACGCTGGGCGACCATCCTGAGACTGGCAAGCCGATTACGGCGAGCATCGGGCGCTACGGCCCCTATCTGGCGCATGACGGGAAATATGCGCGGTTGCAATCGACGCGCGATGTGTTTGAAACGGGGATGAACGCTGCTGTCGTCAAGCTGGCCGAAGCGGCGGCCGGCGGTGGCCGGGCACGCGGCGGGGCTGCGCGGGAACCCCTGCGTGAACTGGGCGCGCATCCGCGCACGGGGGCCGAGATCAAACTGATGGAAGGTCGCTATGGGGCCTATGTGACCGATGGCTCAACCAACGCCACATTGCCCAAAAGCGTGGCGCCAGAAGCCTTGACGCTGGAGGAAGCGGCCCAGCTGCTGGATGATCGGGCCGCCAAGGCCCCCGCCAAGGGGAAGAAGAAGGCCCCCGCGCGTAAGGCGGCACCCAAGAAGAAGGCCGCTCCAAAGAAGAAGGCGGCTCCCGCGAAAGGCTAAGTCGGCCCATAGAAACAGAACGCCGCCCCCCAGAGGCGCATCCAGAGATGCGCCTCTGGGGGGTGCTGGCCCCCCTTTGGTAGGGGGGTGAATATTTTTTTTGGATGCCTTTGGGGCCTTGCATTTCAGGAAGGCAAGGAAAGTCCCCGCGTCGCGGCGGTGCAGCAAAGTCAGGGCGGGGCGCATCGGCCGCGCTTGCGACGAATGAAGCGGCAAATTACGAATTACCCCCTTGCTTCTCTTTATAAATGAGGCACTATGTCTTGTGGCGAGCTCTGGGGGGCAGCCCAATAGCTTGTGGTTTGGTGTCGCGTCACAGGGGGCGAACATCCGGTCTTTCGGCCCAGCAGAATTCAGGGAATGACCCTGATTTTCGGCGCGTTGGGCCAATAAAATTGAGATACAGGGCTTTCGCTTTGTTGAGAACAAGAGTAGAACATCGCTGCGGTGATTTTGGGGGCAAGTAATGGATTTTCGGGATACGCAGGCATCGGCTGGCGGAGATGATGTGGCAAGCGGCACGGTTGAGGTGACCAAGACCAAGAAAAAGTCCGGCGCGGTGAAAGACACGCGCACGGTGGACGTTGCCTATCCGCTGGAGCTGGACCGGAGCCGCGATGATTTGCTGACCGATTTCGGCAAGGAAACGCTGCGCGACCGCTATCTGCTGCCGGGTGAAAGCTATCAGGATTTGTTTTGCCGCGTGGCCTCGGCCTATGCGGACGATCAGGCGCACGCCCAGCGCATCTATGATTATATCTCCAAGCTTTGGTTCATGCCCGCCACCCCGGTTCTGTCAAATGGCGGCACGGGCCGTGGCTTGCCGATCAGCTGCTATCTGAATTCGGTGGACGATAGCCTGGAAGGCATCGTCAACACCTGGAACGAGAATGTCTGGCTGGCCTCGCGGGGCGGCGGCATCGGGACCTATTGGGGGTCGGTGCGCGGCATTGGCGAGCCGGTGGGCTTGAACGGCAAGACCTCTGGCATCATTCCGTTTGTGCGCGTGATGGATTCGCTGACGCTTGCCATTTCGCAAGGCTCGCTGCGGCGTGGGTCGGCTGCCTGCTATCTCGACATCTCGCACCCGGAAATTGAAGAGTTTCTGGAAATCCGCAAACCGTCAGGCGACTTCAACCGCAAGGCGCTGAACCTGCACCACGGTGTCTTGATCCCCGATGCCTTTATGGAAGCGGTTCGCGAGGGGGCGGAATGGGAATTGAAGAGCCCGAAAGACGGCTCGGTGCGCGGCACGGTGGATGCGCGCGCGCTGTTCCAGAAGCTTGTCGAAACCCGCCTGGCAACGGGTGAGCCCTACATCATCTATTCCGACCATGTGAACAAGGCGATGCCCAAGCATCACCGCGAACTGGGCCTGAAGGTGTCAACATCGAACCTGTGTTCGGAAATCACGCTGCCAACGGGCCGTGACCATCTGGGCAATGATCGCACAGCAGTATGCTGCCTGTCGTCGCTCAACATGGAAACATGGAATGAGTGGAATGGCGACAAGCAATTCATCGAAGATGTGATGCGCTTCCTCGATAATGTGCTGACCGATTATATTGATCGCGCACCCCCGGAAATGGCCCGTGCCAAATATTCGGCGATGCGCGAACGGTCGGTCGGTCTGGGCGTCATGGGCTTCCACAGCTTCTTGCAGGCGCGCAACATCCCGTTTGAAAGCGCGATGGCGAAATCTTGGAACCTCAAGATTTTCAAGCACATCTCGGCCAAGGTCAACGAAGCCTCGATGCTTTTGGCGACCGAACGCGGCGCGTGCCCGGATGCCGAAGAGCGCGGCGTGATGGAACGTTTCAGCTGCAAGACCGCGATCGCGCCGACCGCGTCGATTTCGATCATCTGCGGCGGCACCAGCGCGTGTATTGAGCCCATCCCGGCCAATATCTACACCCACAAGACGCTGTCCGGCAGCTTTTCGATCCGCAATCCCCATCTGGAAAAGCTGTTGATCGAAAAGGCGAAAAACTCAGAAGCCGTGTGGAATTCGATCCTCGAACATGGCGGCTCTGTCCAGCACCTCGATTTCCTGTCGCCGGACGAAAAGGATACGTTCAAGACCAGCTTTGAAATCGACCAGCGCTGGCTGATCGAACTTGCGGCGGATCGCACGCCCTTTATCGATCAGGCCACCTCGCTCAACCTGTTCATCCCGGCGGATGTTGAGAAATGGGATCTTTTGATGCTCCATTTCCGCGCATGGGAATTGGGCGTGAAGTCGCTTTATTACCTTCGGTCAAAATCCATCCAGCGCGCGGGCTTTGCCGGCGGTGTCGAGGCGGACAACACGCCTGACGCGCCCAAGTTCGAGCTGGCGACCACGACCGATTATGATGAGTGCTTAGCTTGTCAGTGACGGGGTCACTGACAATGGAAGCACTCTGGCCTGCCGTAATTTAAGGAAGAAGAAAATGTCGCTGCTCGAAGCTCGCAAGTCCTACAAGCCCTTTGAATATCCCTGGGCCTATGATTTCTGGAAGCGCCAGCAACAGATCCACTGGCTGCCCGAAGAAGTGCCGCTGGGCGAAGATTGCCGCGACTGGGCGCAAAAGATCAGCGAGCATGAACGCAATCTGCTGACCCAGATTTTCCGGTTTTTCACCCAAGCCGATGTCGAGGTGCAGGATTGCTATCACGACAAATATGGCCGGGTGTTCAAGCCGACCGAAATCAAGATGATGCTGACGGCCTTTTCCAACATGGAAACGGTCCACATCGCTGCCTATTCGCACCTGCTGGACACGATCGGCATTCCGGAAACCGAATATTCGGCCTTCCTCGATTATCAGGAAATGGCGGACAAGTGCAATTATATGCACCAGTTCGGCGTCGATAATGATCAGGATATTGCGCGCACGCTCGCCATGTTTGGTGGCTTTACCGAAGGCGTTCAGCTGTTCGCTTCGTTTGCGATGCTGATGAACTTCCCGCGCTTTAACAAGATGAAGGGCATGGGCCAGATCGTCACCTGGTCGGTCCGCGATGAATCGCTGCACTGCGAAGGCATCACCCGCCTGTTCCACGCCTTTGTGAAGGAACGCGACTGCCTGACCAAGGCAGTGAAGGAAGATATTATCGATTGCTGCCAGAAGGTTGTCCGTTTGGAGGATAGCTTCATCGATCTGGCCTTTGAAATGGGCCCGGTGCCGGGGATGACGGCCAAGGAAATCAAGCGCTACATCCGCTATATCGCCGATTGGCGTTTGGGCCAGCTGGGCTTGCCGCAAATCTATATGGTGGAAGAACATCCGCTGCCGTGGCTGGCGCCGTTGTTGAACGGCGTGGAGCACGCGAACTTCTTTGAAACCCGCGCGACAGAATATGCCAAGGCGGCCACGCGCGGGAATTGGAACGACGTGTGGGATAGCTTCGACCGCCGCAAATCGACCAAGGCCGCCAATGACGGCGACACCGAAGCAGCATCGGAAGCCGATATGTTCGCCGCAGCGGGCGTCGCGGCGGAGTAACGATCCACGCAAAAACCGGGTGAGATGGGCCGCGCCTTCGGGGGCGGTTCCACCCACCCTTAGGTGATGTGTTCAAAGGCCGCCCGCCCCGCGCCAAAATGGCGGGCGGGGCCTGGTCGCTTTACAATTCGAACCCCAAATCATCTGGCCCCAGATGCGGAAGCGGGGGATAGACAATCGGATTGTCGCCGAAATATTTTTGGATAATGGGCTCTCGCGGCGGAAAATCCTCGTCATTACCAAGCGGCTTGTCTGCATAGAAGAAATGCAGCTTGATCTCGTCTCCCTCCAAAAGGGCTTCCAGCGTCTGCCACTGATGCGTTTGCGGTTGGGCTTTCCAGATATCGAAAACTTCTTCACAGAATGTGTCAAGTTCATCGTAACTCAAATCGACGTAGCGTAGCCTTTCACCCTCGTCTTCAAAAACGGACCATGAACAAATCTGAGGGTCAAAGAATCCGATGAAAAGCATCTTTGAATGATGCAAGGTCCTTTTTCCGTGCAGAAAGAAACCAATCAGTTCAGCCAATGCCTGCCGGGTGATGTCATCCATATCCCATCACCTCACTCATTTGAAAACCGGTCTATGCTTTGTTGTCCATTGATGTCGAATTTTACATCCAATCGGAAGGGCCGCTTGGAGTGCCCCGCATAGGCGGGGCGAATCTCCACATAAACCTTTTTCCCTTGCTTCAGCGCCTGCGCCCATCTGTCCTCCATCACGCGGTACCGACCGCGATTGACGGTTCGGTTCTGCGCAAAATGATTAAACGCGTCAGTCGGCCCCTTAAACCGGGGCGCGATGTAGTGACCGCCATCATCAGCGAACCAAAGGCACCCCGCAACACCTAAACTTCCGACCATTCTTGCCAAACAGCGCGGTCTCATGGGATGACGCGCTTAACGGAAGGAATGCGCGTGTTTGACAGTCTGACATTGTCCAGCATCCCGGCAGAGGATGAGGCGCTGCGGGCGCCGGTGCGGGCGCTGATTGCGGATGCCATTCGGGATCGGCCGATGGACCAGCGGGCGCGGTCGTGGCAGGGCTTTGATGCCGCGTTCAGCCGGGCCTTGGGGGCCGCCGGCTATCTGGGGCTGACCTTGCCGCCCGCTTATGGCGGCGCAGGACGGGGGCCTTTTGCCCGCTTTGTCGTGGTGGAAGAATTGCTGTCGGCGGGCGCACCCGTGGCGGCGCACTGGATTGCAGACCGGCAAAGCGCGCCGTTGATCCTGAATTACGGCACAGAGGCGCAACGCCAATTTTATCTGCCCCGCATCTGCCGGGGCGACGCCTTTTTCTGCATCGGGATGAGCGAGCCGGGGTCCGGATCTGATCTGGCCAGCGTGCGCACCCGGGCGGAACGCACGGCCACGGGCTGGCGCGTCAACGGCCAGAAAATCTGGACGACCAATTCGATGCACAGCGATTATATGATCGCGTTGGTGCGCACATCGGGTGGCCCCGAAGACCGCAATGCCGGGCTGTCGCAGCTCATCATCGATTTAAAGGCGCCCGGCGTCGATATCCGCCCGATCACCGATCTGACGGGCGATGCGCATTTTGCCGAAGTCTTTTTCGACAATGTGGATTTGGGCGAAGACGCGCTGGTTGGGGCCGAAGGGCAGGGCTGGCATCAGGTGACGGCCGAACTCGCCTTTGAACGCAGCGGGCCCGAACGGATTTATTCCAGCGTCGTCTTGCTGGATGCCTGGGCCCGGCACCTAAAGGCGGTGGGCCGGGACGATCATGCGCGCCTGACGCTGCTGGGTGGGTTGACGGCCCGGCTGTCCGTGCTGCGCGCGATGTCGGTCGCTTGCACGGCGCGGCTGGCGGCGGGCGAAAGCCCGGTTGTTGAAGCTTCGCTCGTCAAGGATTTGGGGACGGGGTTTGAACAGGATGTGCCGCGGCTGATTGGCGATGATCTGGCGGCGCACCCGGATGAGACGGTGGACGCAGACCTGTATCGCACGCTGCTTTATGTCACGCAGGTCGCGCCCAGCTTTTCCTTGCGCGGCGGCACGCGTGAAATTCTGCGCGGCATCATCGCGCGCGGATTGGGGTTGCGCTGATGGCCGAAGATATCCTGATTGATCCCTTTGTGCGCCTGTTGGCGGACGCGTGCAGCCCCGCTGTTGTACACGCGATTGATGCGGGCGGGTCTGCCGACGCGCTTTGGGCGGCGGTTTCTGGCTCGGGCTATCTGGACGCCCTTGTGCCGGAAGCGGCGGGCGGTGCGGGGCTTGGCCTTGCGGAAATTGGGCCGTTGCTGATGGCCTTGGGCCGCTTTGCCATGCCCCTGCCCGTGGGCGAAACCATGATCGCGCGGGCGCTGATCGCTGCTGCCGGCGGCAAGCTGCCCGACGGACCAATCGTCCTTATGCCCAAGGACAGTCGCTGGCCCGTTTTGGGTGGGGCACACGCCCGTTGGGCAGTGGCAGAAGCGGACGGGCGCCTGACGCTTGCCGAGGTGGCTGAGGCGGTCCCTGCGGGGGAGCATGCGCCTTTGGCCGCCACACTGCGCTGCCAGTCCCACGCCGTTGCCCTTGGGGTGGCCCCATCGGGCGGCCTCTTGCCGATAGCCGCAGTGCTGCGGGCGGCTGCCATTGCCGGGGCCTCTGCCCGCTTGCTGGAGATGACGGTGGACTATGCGAATGACCGCGTTCAGTTTGGCAAGCCCATAGCCAAGCAACAGGCCATCCAACAGCAATTGGCCGTGATGGCTGAACACGTCATCGCCGCGCGGATTGCGGCCCAAATTGGGTGCGCATCAGGATTGCCCCCCACCGAACAGGCAGCGGCCTCCGCCAAGCACGTCACGAGTATCGCTGCCGCCGAGATTGCGGGCATTGCCCATGCCGTCCACGGCGCCATAGGCATCAGCGCCGAATATGATCTGCAGCTTTTTACGCGCCGGCTCCATGCGTGGCGGTTGGCCGATGGGGCGGAGAGCTTTTGGGCCCGCCGCTTGGGTGCGCTGCGTTTGGCCGCAGACATGACCAGCGCGGATTTTATCCGCGGCTGATCGTGAAAGGCCTATCCGCGATAGGCGGGGCCCAAGGGCGAACGCCATAGGTCGTCGACAAGAAATGGTGCCCAGGAGAGGACTCGAACCTCCACGGCCTTGCGGCCACTGGCACCTGAAGCCAGCGCGTCTACCAATTCCACCACCTGGGCACGGCGCGGATCCGATCCCGGATCGCTGCGGATTGAAGCGGCGCGATTACGGGGGCCATTCGCGCTTGTCAACAGGCGTTGGCGCGGGCATTGGCATAGGCCCGTTTGGTTTTGATGTTGGGAATGATGACAGACACGCTAGTGACGGTTTTTGGCGGCGGCGGCTTTGTCGGTCGCTATGTGGTTGAGGCGCTGTTGCGCAGCGGCGCGCGCGTGCGCGTGGCAGAACGCCGTCCCAAAAATGCCTATTACCTGAAGGCGCAGGCGAATCTGGGCCAGATCACGTATGTTGCGGCAGATATTACGCGTCCGCAGACCTTGGTCGCAGCTGTTGCCGGGGCCGATGCGGTCGTCAATCTGGTTGGCAGCTTTGCCGATATGCAGCGCATCCATGTAGAGGGCGCGCGCCATGTCGCCGAGGCAGCCGCGCGCGCTGGCGTGAAAACCCTGATCCATATGTCGGCCATTGGTGCCGATGCGGAAAGCCCGTCGGCCTATGGCCGAACCAAGGGCGAAGGCGAAGCCGCCGTTCGTGCAGCCTTCGCCAAGGCCATCCTCTTGCGCCCCTCGATCATCTTTGGGCGGGAGGATGCCTTTATCAATCGCTTTGCAGCGCTGATCCGTGCGTTCCCGATCATTCCGGTGATTGGTGGCAAGACCAAGTTCCAGCCGGTTTTTGCCGGTGATGTCGGCCATGCCGTGGCCGCGCTTGTCGCAAACCCGGCCGCTCATGCGGGTAAGGTGTTTGAACTGGGCGGTCCCCAAGTCCTGTCGATGCGCGAGATCAATGAATGGATCGCCGCGAAGACCGGCCGGTCGCGCTTTTTCATCGATGTGCCGGATTTTGCGGCCGCCGCGCTGGCCACGCTGACCGGGTGGCTGCCGGGTGCCCCGATCACGCGGGACCAATGGCTGATGCTACAGTCGGACAATGTGGTGTCGGCCAAGGGCAAGGGCCTGTCGGCGCTGGGTGTCGTCGCAACCCCGTTGGATGCCGTCGCACCGGGCTGGTTGCTGATCTATCGCCGCCATGGCCGGTTTGGAGCCGCTGCATGAGCGACCTAGCGACCGTCATCCTGTTGGGCATCGTCGAGGGACTGACAGAGTTCATTCCTGTGTCGTCGACGGGCCATCTGGTCTTGGCGGGCACGTTGCTGGGGTTCAAGGACGGGTCGGGCGGGGCGTTTGACGTCGTGATCCAGCTGGGGGCCATTCTGGCGGTCTTGGTGCTCTATTGGCGACGCTTCTGGGATGTCGCGGTTGGGCTTTTTTCATGGCAGGAAGGGCCGCTGCGTTTTACCCGCAACATCCTTTTGGGCTTTTTGCCGTCGGCCTTCATGGGCGCGCTCGCTTACAAGGCGATTAAGGCGATGCTGGAAACGCCGGCGATTGTTGCTTGGGCGCTGATTTTGGGCGGTGTCGCCATTTTGGTGATCGAGCGCGTCGCGCGTGGGTCGCACACGGAAAGCGTAGAGGCGATGAGCTGGAAGACAGCCCTGTCCATCGGGGTTGTTCAGTGCCTGTCGATGATCCCGGGCGTCAGTCGTTCTGGGGCGACCATCATGGGTGCGCGCGCCATGGGCATTTCCCGCAAGACCGCTGCAGAGTTCAGCTTTTTTGTCGCGATCCCGACGATGATGGGGGCGACTGCGCTGGCGCTTTACAAGGAAGGCGCGGCTTTGGCGGCGCACGACATTAGCAATATCGCCTTGGGCTTTGGTGTGTCGTTCGTGGTCGCGCTGGGTGTCATTAAGGCATTTCTGGCGGTTGTGACGCGCTATGGCTTCACCCCCTTTGCCTGGTACCGCATTGTGGCAGGCACAGTGGCGCTGATCTGGCTGAACCAGATCGGCTGAACCGCGTGTCAGCCGCGGATCGCCTTTTGGCGACGGCGCTGCACCGATGATCCGATGCCCATTGCCTCGCGATATTTGGCAACGGTGCGGCGCGCGAGGTCAAAGCCCCGGGCCTTGAGCAGATCAACCAGCGTATCGTCTGACAAGATGGCCTTGGGGTCTTCCGCGCCAATCAGCGCACGGATCTCTGTTTTCACGGCCTCAGCCGAAATGGCGTCGCCGCCATCGGCGGCTGCAATGCCGCTGGTGAAGAAATATTTCAGCTCAAATACCCCGCGCGCACAGGCCAGATACTTATTGGAGGTTACGCGACTGACGGTTGATTCGTGCATCCCGATGACATCGGCAATCTGGCGCAAGGTCAGCGGTTTGAGCTGGCTGACCCCTTGCCGGAAAAAGCCGTCCTGCTGGCGAACGATTTCGGACGCGACCTTCAGGATGGTGCGCTGGCGCTGATCCAGCGTCTTGACCAGCCAATTGGCAGAGGTGAGGCATTCATTCAGCCAGGCTCTGGAACTCGGATCGTCGCAGCCGGCCTGCCGCAATTCGGCATAATAGCTGCGATTGATGAGCAATCGGGGAAGGCTGGCGCTGTTGATTTCGACGGCCCATCCCGCGCCGCGCGCGACAACAAAGATGTCGGGCGTGATGCTTTGGACGGGCTCTGCGCCAAAGCGCAGGCCGGGCTTTGGATCATAGCCGCGGACTTCGCGGATCATGTCGGCCATGTCCTCATCATCGACGGCGCAGATGCGTTTCAGCTGGGCAATGCGGCCGAGGGCCAACAGGTCCAGATTGTCGAGCAAGCGGGCCATGGCCGGGTCTAGCCGGTCAGCTTCGCGCGCTTGAAGGGCGATGCACTCAGCAAGGCTGCGGGCACCGACACCTGTGGGATCAAAGGACTGGATGGTGGCGAGCGCCGCCTCGCACTCGGGCAAGGGGACGCCAAGCTGAAGGGCGATGTCGACCAAAGGCGTCACCAGATAGCCCGCTTCATCAATCTGCGCGATGATATGGGCGGCAAGCAGATAGGCGTGCCCCGACAGCGCGGCCCCCGCCTGTGCCAGCAAATGATCCTGCAACGACAGGCCTGTTGCGGCAAAGCTGTCAAAATCTGGTCCGTCATCGTCGAAGCTGCTGCTGCTGGTCGGACCGTCCAAACCAAGCCGCCCATCCAAACCAGGGCCGCCATCTGCCGCGCTGTCGTGGTGGAACAGATCATTGGTATAATCGGCGTCCAGCGGGCTATCGGCCCCCGGGCCTTCATCCTGGCGCAGCAAGTGGTCGGTGGTGCTGGGGTCGGGCGGCCCGCTCCCCCCATCCAGATCATCGTCTGGGGCGGCGCCATCATCGGCAGTGTCTTCGGTATCAAAGCGATCTTCAGGTGCATCCCGCTCTGCCTCAAGAAGCGGGTTTCGTTCCACTTCTTCGACAATAAAGGCTTCGATTTCCAGATTTGAAAGCGCCAGCAGCTTGATGGCCTGTTGCAACTGTGGCGTCATTACCAGCGACTGGCTTTGTCGCAGATCAAGACGCGGGCCGAGCGCCATGGCTATAGGCTAAAGCCTTCTCCCAGATAGAGGCGGCGGACATTTTCATCCGCGACCAAATCTTCCGGGCTGCCGGCAAATAGCACCCGACCGTCATAGATGATGCACGCTCGATCCACGATATCCAGCGTCTCACGAACATTATGGTCTGTAATCAGCACGCCGATCTGGCGCTGCTTCAACTGCTTCACAAGGTCGCGAATATCCGCGATCGAAATCGGATCGATGCCGGCAAAGGGTTCGTCCAGCAGCATGATGGAGGGGTCAGCCGCCAAGGCCCGCGCGATTTCGCAGCGCCGCCGCTCCCCACCGGAAAGCGCCATAGCCGGGGCGGTGCGCAGCCGCGTCAGGCCAAATTCATCAAGCAGTTGTTCCAGCCGGCCGCTTCGGGCCTGTGCGTCCGGTTCGGCCAGTTCCAGCACCGCCATGATATTTTGTTCAACGGTCAGGCCCCGAAAGATCGATGTTTCCTGCGGCAAATAGCCAAGGCCCAAAATGGCGCGGCGATACATGGGCAGGCCCGTAATATCCTGACCGTCCAGCTCAATGCGGCCCCCATCGGGCTTCACCAGCCCCATGATCGAATAAAAGCAGGTCGTCTTGCCCGCGCCATTGGGGCCGAGCAGGCCCACCACCTCGCCCCGGGCGACAGACAGCGAAACGTCGGACAGCACCACCCGCTTGTCATAGGATTTGGCGATGGACACGACCGATAAGCCGCCAGCCGCCAGCTTTGCATCCGGGTCACGGTCAAGAAGGGGTGCCTGTGTCATCATCGGTCCTGTCGTGACTAAGCCGGGTTCGTAAACGCTGCGTGAATGCGTCGCCTGTTTGGCAGGAATATTGCACGGCGTAGCAGAAAGGCAACCTTGCCATGCGCCACAGACGCAGGTTTTTGTCGCTTTTGGGTGAAATTACTTGGTTTGGCCTGTGACTGTGAACCGGCCCGAGACGCGCCCGCCCGAAGCATCGTTGACGCCGCGGCCATCCATTACGGCTCGCCCCGTATCCAAATTGATGACCAATCGCCCACCGCGCACCACATTGCCGCCCCGCGTCAGTTGGACATTGCCAACGACGGTGATGATCCGCTGGCTCAGGTCGTAAATTGCGAATTCGCCGCGCGCGGTTTCGCTCGCGCTGCGGACCGTCACACCGCCAGAGGCATCCAGCCGTTCAATGTCGACACCGCCCCCATTGCGCGAATAAGCAACAGTCAGTCGCCCGGCGTTCAACGTCATGTCATTCTGGCGGGCCACGACGTTGCCAGAAAAGACCGCGCGGTCAGCCCGGTCCTGCACTTCGATTCGGTCAGCTTCGACATCGACCGGGGCGCCTGTGTTATGCCCCTTCAATGCTTGGCCGAGCGCGGGAACAGCGACAAGCAGAACAAGACCGGTCAAAAAAGGGATGTTTCGCATGGCTGCTATCTGGCCGTGTGCTGCACGATATGCAAGCGTGCCCTGCCATTCAGCGTCACCGTTCGGGCTTTCAAATCGGCTTGTATGCCCCCGGCGCTGAAGCTGCCAAGCGGCAGGGTGCCATCCACGCGAGAATCGCTGGCCAACTTGCGCGTCTTCAGGCCAACCGCGACATTGTTGGCTTCCACGCGATAGCCATCCGCCGTTTCAAACCGCAGCGGCCCATCTACCGCAACGATTTCCCGCTCCATGTCATAGCGCCCGGCCTTCGCTGACAGGGTGGCCGGGCCTTCTTCCAATTGCAGGCGGGCGACCAGATCGGAAAGCCGGACGACCGGCTCTAGCGAACTGCGTTGAACCGCAGATCCTGCCGAGATTTCAAAGGGCCGGCCCTTGCTGTCTTCACCGCGATAGGTGGCCGTCGTGACGCGCAGCCGTTCCCGTGCCATCGACACGCTGTCTTTTGCCAGCATGAAGCTGACATCGCCATTCGGGCTAGAAACCGGGGCGAGGACAAGGAAAAGGCCCAACACGGCAATCCCGGCCGGTAAGGCAATGCGCAGCCCGCGAACAAGCTGGTCATGATGGCCATTGGGCCGTGCCCAAATCTGCCGGGCCGAACGTTCTTGAAGGGCAAGCTCAGACATGCGCAAAAATATCGACTTCGGGCCATCCCGCAAGGTCAAGCCGGGCGCGGTGGGGCAAGAAGTCAAAACAGGCCTGGGCCAGCGCGTCGCGCCCTTCGCGCACCAAGCGCGGGTCAAGCGCATCGCGCAGGCGATGAAGGTAGCGCACGTCAGACGCGGCGTATTCCTTCTGCGCGTCCGTTAGTGTGGGCGCGCCCCAATCAGAGGATTGCTGCTGCTTTGACAATTCCACGCCCAGCGTTTCGCGCACCAAATCCTTCAGGCCATGCCGGTCGGTATAGGTGCGCACCAGCCGGGATGCGGTTTTGGTGCAATAGACGGGTTCAGCCATCACCTTCAAATAGGCCATGATAGAAGCCAGATCGAAGCGCGCGAAATGATAGAGCTTGAGCCGCGCAGGGTCTGTCAGGACGGCTTTAAGATTTGGCGCGTCAAAAGCAGAGCCGGCCGCGAATCGGACAAGGTGTTCATCGCCCCTGCCGTCTGAGATTTGGACAAGGCACAGCCGGTCGCGACCCGGATGCAGGCCCATCGTCTCTGTGTCGACAGCAACAGGGCCGGGCCCCAAGGCATCGATCGGGAGGTCTTCTTCGTGAAGATAGATGGCCATTTAAGTCTCCCGGTCAAATTGGCTGGAACGCGGGCCCAACGGGCCGAATCTGTCTGTGCCATCACGGTGCTGACGGCGCAAAGAGACTCTCCATTGCACAGGGGCAGGAGTGCCTGCAAGACTATGTGAACAGCTTAAAAATACGCCTGTGCGAAAATACTATCCGAAGGCTGCAATCTGGGCTATGATTTGCGCAGGGCGTAGTGTGAATTGCGCTGAATTTCCGTCGCGCTCGTCCTGCGCCGGAGTATGTAAGATCTGGGCGAACACGATTACGAAGAAAGTTTATTGACGGATGGGTTTTGATAGAGGGCGGCGCGGTGAGCGTGGTGGTCGTGGCTTTGACAAGCGCGACGGTTTTGATGGCGGCTTTGAAGCTGGCTTTGGCGGCGGTGATCGCTTTGGCGGCGGCGGCAACCGTTTTGGCGGCGGCGGTGATCGCTTTGGCGGCGGCGGCGATCGCTTCGGCGGCGGCGGCGGCGGCGATCGTTTCGGCGGCGGTGGCGGTGGCGGCGGTTTCCGCGGCAGCCCGCGCCCGCAGATGCCGGCCCAGGTCGTTGGCGAAGGCAAGGGCGTTGTGAAATTCTTCAACGCTCAAAAGGGCTTTGGCTTCATCGTGCAAGATGGCGGCGGCGAAGATGTCTTCGTGCACATCAGCGCGGTGGAACAGGCTGGCCTTGCTGGCCTCGCGGAAGGCCAGCCCTTGGGCTACACGCTCGTGGATCGTGGCGGCAAAATCTCTGCAACCGATCTGGTGATTGAAGGGGACCCGCTTCCGGTGGAAGAACGCGCCCCGCGTCAGGACCGTTTCGGCGGCGAGCCGCGTGGCGGCTTCGGCGGCGACCGTCCCCAGCGCGTGCAGCGCACGCTGACCGGCGAGACGGCCTCGGGCACGGTGAAGTTCTTCAATTCCATGAAGGGCTTTGGCTTCATCCAGCGCGATGACGGCCAGCCGGACGCCTTTGTCCATATCTCTGCTGTTGAGCGCGCCGGTATGGGCACGCTGAACGAAGGCGATCGCGTAAAGTTCGACATCGAAGTCGACAATCGCGGTAAGAACTCGGCGGTCAATCTCAGCTCTTCGGACTGAGGTCGGGATCAACCGAATAGAGAAAGGGCGGTGCTTCGGCGCCGCCCTTTTCGTTTGGGCCTTTAGTCGGTCGCTGACCGCAGATATCGCCCCATGACCAACCGGAACAGAAGGAAGCAGCCTCCCGCGGCGCCGGCTAAGGCTGCGTGCATCAGCCAGAAATGCGGTGTGGCCATGGTTTCGTAAAACCCGCCAATCCACCCAACAATCGCATTGGCGGTGAAGAAGGCCAGGTAGTAAAGGCCGATCACCGTCGCGTTGACCGCCTTGGGGGCAACCTTTGCAAACAGGGCCAGACTGACCGGCAGCATATGGGCAAAGCCGATGCTGTTGAGGATGTGGAACATCACGGGCCAGAACAGGCCAATCTTTTCGCCATGGGCCTGACCGGCAGCCGCCACAAATAGGCACAACATCCCCAAGACCGAAAAGGCAGAGCCGATAATGATCTTGGTGATTTCATCCGGTTCCGGCCACCTTTGGCCATACCAGCGGTAAAACAGGGCTACGATGGCCAGGAAAGACACGCTCACAATGGCATCGAGCGTCACCAGCCAAGACGTTGGCAACTTATGTCCCTGCCAGACCAGATTGAACTGTGCGTCGCCCCAGACGAGATAGGCGTTAAAAATCTGATTGTTCGGGACGATCGCAACCGCCAGCACCGGGATAAGGACCAGCAGCGCGATCAAGGCTGGCCAATCACCGGATTGCAGCTTGGGCCGGGCGGCTTCGGCTTGTTGGGTTTGTGGCGCAAAATGCTCTTTTGGGAGATGCTTCTGGCCTGCGATATAAATTGTAAGGCCGATCAGCATCCCAACGCCAGCGGCACCAAAGCCATAATGCCAGCCATAAACCTCGCCCAGCGTGCCGACGATCAGCGGCGACAGGATCACACCAGCGTTGATCCCTAGATAAAAGATTTGGAAAGCGTCGGCCCGGCGCAGATCATCGGGGCGATACAGAGCGCCAACTTGGCTGGCGATATTGCCCTTGAACATGCCGCAGCCCAGAATGAGGCAGGCAAGTGCGAAGAGGAAGGTCACCTCAAACGCCATCAGAAAATGGCCAAGCGCCATCGTGACGGCGCCCAGCAAAACCGTGCGCCGTTTGCCCAGAACGCGGTCCGCCAGAAATCCGCCTAAAATTGGCGTCAGATAGACGGCCGCCGTGTAGGTTCCAAAGATCGCGGAGGCGAGCGCTTGACCCTGCAAGCCGCCATAAAGCGCAGCAAAGGGCTTGAAGAGCGCGATATTTTCAACATGGCCGGGCAGCAGCAATTGCTTCGTCATGAACAAGACAAGCAGCGTTTGCATTCCATAATAGGAAAAGCGTTCCCACGCTTCCGTAAAGGCTAAATAGCCCAGGCCCTTGGGATGGCCCAAAAAGGCCCTGTCCTGCCCATCGTCAACCGTCATGCCCATCCCCTCTTTGCGTTGCGCCATAAGACGCTAGGCGAAGAGGTGAGGGGAGGCGAGGACGAACCCGACAAACGGGTCAGCGCAGGCTTTCGGTCAGAAACCAAGCACGCCGTTCAGCTTCATCGGTCCAACTGTCCACGAGGCCCGATGTGGCATTGTCCCTCGCGGCGTCGACCATCTCCTTCAGGTCCTTAAGGTGGCTTGCCAGCGTCAGATTGTCGTCGCGCAAGGCGGTCAGCATGGCAGCTGCATCCAGGTTGGTGCGGTCGTCGTCCTTGATCCGACTGTGCCGGGCAATCTCGCCAATGGAATGGAGTGTGATCCCCCCTTGCTTGCGGACGCGCTCTGCAATCTGGTCGGTCGTCGCCAAAAGTTCGGCCGCCTGTTCATCCAGAAGGAGGTGAAAATCCCGAAAATGCGGGCCCGAGACGTGCCAGTGAAAATTCTTGGTCTTGAGGTAAAGTGCGAAATAATCCGCAAGGACCGCATTCAGGGCATCAAGATGGGTTCGGTTAGGCATGGGCTCTTCTCCTTGAAGTGAAGTCCTTATACACCCAGCACTTCCCATAGGTTGCGGATAAGTTCGTTCTGTGTGATCGAATTTGCAGATCAGCGGCCCCTTGGCGGGGGCTGGCGCTTGACAAAAGTCCCCGGCTCCCCCAATGGCCGCGGCTTACCGCGCTTTGGTGCGAATCCAGTTTTAACTATTACGAAGGTTTATCGGGTCATGGCCAAGCCGACCACCGTCAAGATCAAGCTCGTCAGCTCGGCCGATACGGGCTTCTTCTATGTTACGAAGAAGAACCCGCGCACGCAGACCGAAAAGCTGTCCTTCCGCAAATATGATCCCGTCGTGCGCAAGCATGTCGAGTTCAAGGAAGCCAAGATCAAGTAAGGTGCCGCGCCGCCTTAGTGCGGCGCGTTCATTTCCGTTTTGTGGACCAAGCTGGTCGTGCGTTCGATGAACTGCGCGAGCGTGATGGGTTTTGACACAAAAGCATCGGCCCCTGCGCTGCGGATGCGGTCCTCATCCCCTTTGCCGGCATAGGCTGTCACCGCCATGATGGGGGTGGCGCGCAGAATCGGGTCGCTGCGAATCATCCCGATCAGGTCCAATCCGCTGATATGCGGCATATGAATATCCATGATGATAAGATCTGGCTGGGCGGCGTGCGCGCGCGGCAAAGCCTCTCGCGCATCACGAACTGCTTCTGCATCAAACCCATGCGCCTTGAGCAGGTCGCAAAAAAGCTTGAGGTTAAGATCGTTGTCCTCGACAACGAGCACCCTTTTTGTCACCGCTTGATCCCAGATTTCCAAGGTTCGTGATACCCTATGAAGATAGCCAAAACAAATGAACAAGACGTCACGACCGCCGCAATAGCGGCGCTCGGCTGGGTCTTGGCAGACGATGCCCGCGCGCAACGCTTTCTCGACCTGACGGGATTTTCTCCTGACGATTTGCGTTTACGGCTGATGGAGCCGGGCCTTCACGATGCGGTGCGTCTTTTTCTGGAAGGGCATCCGCCTGATCTGCTCGCCTGCGCCTCGGCCTTGGGTGTACGGCCAGAAACATTGCTACCGCCAGCACAGGCGCATTGGGCATGAGCGGCCGTCCCCTTTTGATCACCGATTGCGACGAAGTGCTGCTGCACATGGTCGTTCCCTTCGCGCAATGGGTCGACGAGGCGCACCATATCCATTTCGATCTGGAAAGCGGTGATTTCGTGAACGCGTTGCGGCACAAGGCCACGGGCATCGCTCTGGGCCATGAGGAAATATGGCCATTGCTGCGCGGTTTTTTTGCCACTGAAATGCATCGCCAATACCCTATCGACGGTGCCTTGGAGGCGCTGCACGACATCGCCCAGATGGCGGACATTGTTGTGCTGACCAATTTGTCGGATGAAGAGCGCGAGGGCCGCATCCACCAGCTGCGGGCTGTTGGTGTGGAGTTTCCGGTTTTCACCAATCAGGGCGGCAAAGGGCCGCTGCTGCGCCGGATCGTCGACGATTATCGCCCAAGCGCAACGGTGTTTGTCGATGATCTGGGCCACAACCACGCCTCAGTTGCCGAACATGCGCCAGATGTCTGGCGGCTACACATGGTGGGGGAGCCGCGTTTGGCCCCGCGCATTCCGCCGCACCCCACGGCCCATGCCCGGATTGACGATTGGGCGCAGGCGCGTCAGTGGATAGTTGATCGATTTAAAGAAGGAGCGGCCAATGGCCAGTAACGCGTCCCCCGAAACCCCCGCTCAGCGTCTGGCGCGGCTGGGTATCGTCTTGCCGGAACCCGCCGCCCCGATTGCGGCCTATGTGCCCACGGTCGAAGTGGGTGGCTTGCTGCATATTTCGGGTCAGCTGCCGTTCGACCAAGGCCAGATCATGACCGGGCGGATAGGCGAAGACCGGGATTTGGCTTTTGGCGAGGCAGCCGCGCGCGCCTGTGGCATCATGCTGATCGCGCAGATGAATGCCGCGCTTGGCGGTCTGGATCGGGTCGCGCGGATTGTGAAACTGGGCGTGTTCATCAATTCGGCAAACGACTTCACAGACCAGCCCAGCGTTGCCAATGGCGCATCTAATTTGATGATTGACGTCTTTGGGGATTTGGGGCGCCATGCGCGGTCTGCGGTTGGCGTGCCTGTCTTGCCCCGAGGCGCAGCGGTAGAGGTGGACGCAATTGTCGCCGTTCACGCTGCTTGACGCGCTGCTGGCGCCGCCCCCCGCCGCTGGACGGGGTGGGTGGCTGAAAGCCCACCGCTATGCGCATCGCGGCCTGCATGGCCCCACACTGGTTGAAAACAGCCGGGGAGCCTTTCAGGCGGCCATTGATAACGGATTTGGCATTGAACTCGATGTGCAGGCCAGCCGGGATGGTGAGGCGTTTGTTTTTCACGACCGCGATCTGGATCGGCTGGCCCAAACGCCGGGCCGCCTAGGCGCTTTGCAAAGCCCGGAACTCGACAAGATACGCCTGAAGGACTGCAACGAAACAATCCCGCGCCTGTCTGAAATCATGCAAATGGTGGATGGCCGTGTGCCGGTGTTGGTGGAGGTCAAAACCGGCCGGCGCGATATTGCGCCCTTGTGCCAATCGGTGCGGCGGGTTTTGGCGAACGTGTCCGGCCCGGTGGCGATCATGTCCTTCGACCCGGCGGTGCCGCGCTGGTTTCGTCAGAATATGCCAGACATGATCCGCGGTCTGGTGGTGACAGAAGAGGGCCCGACGGCTCTGCCGGATCGGGTCCGGGCCGGACTGTGCCGCCACCGTGATCTTTGGTCGGCAAAGCCGGATTTTCTGGCCTATGACATTGCCGATTTGGAGGGGGCTTTTGTGCAAAGCCAACGTCGGCGCGGGCTGCCCATTCTGAGCTGGACGATTTGCAGCGCCGCCGAACGGGAAAAGGTGGCGCGTTATGCGGACGCCCCGATTTTTGAGGGCGTTGCCCCATGACCTCCCCCGCATGGGGGGACGATGAATTTGCAGTGCGGGTGGCTGACGGCGTGGCGACGCTGGACGGCGCGCAATGGGATGCGTGCGCCGGGTCTGCCAGTCCCTTTTTGAGCCACGCCTTTTTGGCCGCGTTGGAAGAATCGGGCAGCGTGGGCCCGGGCACCGGCTGGCAGAGCGTGCCGATCCTGATCGAAGCAAAGGATGGGCTGCGCGGTGCTTTGCCGGCCTATCTCAAAACCCATAGCCAAGGCGAATATGTCTTCGATCATGGATGGGCCGAGGCCTGGCACCGGGCCGGTGGGTCTTATTACCCCAAATTGCAGATCGCCGTTCCCTTCACGCCGGCACAAGGGCCACGGGTGCTGACCCAAGATGCCGAGGTCGCTGCGCAGCTGATTGCCGCAGCCCAAGCGCTGACCGAGCAGAATGAATTATCGTCGGCCCATGCCACCTTTGTGGATGCGGACCAGCTGGACCTGTTTCGGGACGCCGGGTGGCTGATCCGTGAAGGGCTGCAATATCACTGGTTCAATCAGGGCTATGATGATTTTGAGGCCTTTTTGGCGGCGCTGTCGTCGCGCAAGCGCAAGGCTATTCGGAAGGAACGGGCGCTGGCCACGCAGGGCCTGACGATCCGGTCGCTACGCGGCCCCGAGATTGAGCCCCAACACTGGGATGCCTTTTGGGAATTTTATCAGGATACCGGCGCGCGCAAATGGGGGCGGCCCTATTTGGAACGCAGCTTCTTTCCCCGGATTGGCGAGACAATGGGAGATAAGGTGCTCTTGTATCTGGCAGAAAGGGATGGCCGGCCCATTGCGGGCGCCTTGAACTTTGTGGGCGATGAGGCGCTTTATGGCCGCTATTGGGGCTGCACCGAAGAGGTGCCCTTTCTCCATTTTGAGCTTTGCTATTACCGCGCGATCGAAACCGCGATCGAGCTTGGCCTGTCGCGCGTCGAAGCCGGGGCGCAAGGCGAACACAAGCTGGCCCGAGGCTATCTG
>JAHEGQ010000061.1:1689-8209 GCA_024645025.1 Sphingomonadaceae bacterium | reverse complement strand
GTTCAGCTGGATTCAACACATTGGCTGATGGAATTATTCCATGGCCCGACACTGGCCTTCAAGGATGTTGCGCTTCAGCTTTTGGGCCAATTGTTTGAAACCTTTCTGTCCAAACGGGATGCGCATTTGACAATCATCGGGGCGACCTCGGGTGATACCGGGTCGGCCGCGATTGATGGCGTGGCGGGCAGAGCGAAGATCGACATCTTTATGCTGCACCCCTTGGGGCGCGTGTCGGACGTGCAGCGGCGCCAGATGACAACGGTACTGGCCCCCAATGTTTACAATATCGCGATTGAGGGCAGCTTTGACGATGCACAAGCCATTGTGAAGGCGCTGTTCAACGATCGGGATTTCAATGGCCGCTTTACCTTGTCGGCGGTTAATTCGATCAATTGGGCCCGGCTGATGGCCCAGATCGTTTATTATTTTTACACCGCTGTGCGGCTGGGCGCGCCGGACCGTCCGGTGGCCTATTCTGTCCCCACGGGCAATTTCGGCGATGTCTTTGCTGGCTATGTGGCGGAACGCATGGGCCTTCCCGTTGCGCAACTGATTGTTGCGACCAATGTGAACGACATCCTGCACCGTGCCTTGACCACGGGGGATTATAGCTGCGGCGATGTCACGCCCACCGCGACGCCCAGCATGGACATTCAGGTCAGTTCCAATTTTGAACGGCTGTTGTTCGATCTGGCTGGGCGCGACGGCGCGGCCCTGGCCAAGATGATGGCGGGGTTCGAATCAACCCGTGCCATGACGATCCCCGCCGATATGCGCGCCGGGGCTGAGGGCCTGTTTGCGAGCGCGCGTGTTGATGCAACCGGAATGGCGGACGCCATGCGCTGGGCGGCAACCCATGCGGGGCAAATCATTGATCCACACACCGCCATTGGATTGGAAGCAGCGCGCCGTGCTGATCTGCCCAAGGACGTGCCGATTGTGACGCTGGCGACGGCGCATGCGGCCAAATTTGCCGATGCGGTGGAACGCGCAACGGGCGTGCGCCCGGCCTTGCCGGCGCGGGTAGGCAATTTGTTTGATCGTGAAGAACGCTATGACACCCTGCCCGCCACCAAGGAGGCCGTGGCCGCCTATGTTGCAGAACGGGCGACGCCGGCAAAATGACGCCGATCACGCTGATCGGGGAGCCATGGGCAGATTATGGCCTGATTGATTCAGGCCATGGTCGTAAGCTGGAACGCTATGGCCCGCATCGCTTCATCCGGCCTGAGCCACAGGCGCTTTGGGCGCCGGCCCAATCGGACTGGCAGGCGGATGGTGAATTTGTTCCGGGATCGGATGAAGATGGTGGCGGCCAGTGGCGCTTTACCGGGCGGCTGCCGAAAGACGGCTGGACCGGCGCTTGGGAAGAAGTGCGCTTTACCATGCAGCCCACGCCCTTCCGGCATCTGGGCTTCTTCCCGGATATGGCGCCGGTCTGGCGCTGGATGCGCGGGCAATTGGCCGGGATGGACGCCCCGCTTGCCCTGAACCTGTTTGGCTATACCGGCGTTGGCAGCCTTGCGCTGGCGGCTCAGGGGGCCGCGGTGACCCATGTTGATGCGTCAAAGAAATCGGTGGAAGCGGCGCGGGCCAATGCCGCGCTGTCGGGCATGACCGACAAGCCGGTGCGCTGGATCGTCGACGACGCGCTGAAATTTGCCGCGCGCGAAGTGCGGCGCGGGCGGCGTTATGATGGCATTATCCTTGATCCGCCCAAATATGGACGCGGGCCCGATGGCGAGGTGTGGAAGCTGGAAGAGGGCCTGCCCGAACTGATCGGCGCTTGCCGAAAGCTGCTGGATGCCGATTCGCGCTTTTTGTTCCTGACCGTCTATGCCGTGCGGATGTCGGCGCTGGCGATTGGGGAATTGGTCCGCCAGCATTTTGCCGATCTGGGCGGCACCGTGGAATGCGGGGAATTGGGGGTCCGCGAAGAATCGCGTGGTCTGGCCCTGCCCACGGCCATTTTCGCGCGTTGGCAGCGTTAGGCGCTATTCCCGCAGCGCGCGGATGCCCGCCCCAGCCGCAAAGGGCGCAAGCGCCACAAGAAACAGCGACGACGCTGCCAGAAACCGCACCGCGCCGCCCCCGAAATCCCCGATGCTGCCTGCCCCAAAGATAATCAGCGGGACGGCAAGCGGCAGCATCAGCAAGCCGCCCAAGGCACCTGACCGGCGGACGCCAGCGGTTAGGCTGGCAACCATAACACCCAGAGCCGCCAGCCCCGGGGTGCCGGCGAGCAGCCCCAGTTCAACTGCGGCAAGGGTTGATCCATCCAGCCGCAACAGCGCGGCTGCGGGAAGGGCGGCCAGCATCAACGGCGGGCCAAAGCCCAACCAATGCGCGACGATCTTGGCAAAGGCGATCATTTCTTCGCCCATGCCGCGCACGCCATATTGATCGAGAACACCGCTTTCCGCATCGGGTGCGATCAGGCGATCCAGCGGCAGCAGGGCAGCCAGCAGCGCCGCCACCCACAAAACGCCGCCGCCCGTCCGTGCCAAAAGCGCACCATCTGGCCCCACCGCAAAGGGATAAAGCGTGGCGACCAGCAAAAAGAAGACAACGGGCAGGGCGATTCCGCCAGCCCCGAAGGATACGCGCAGGTCGCGCATTACGATGGCGATAAAACGGTTCATGCCGCGGCCACCAGTGCCAGGTGCTGGGCATTGGCCAGCCCCAGTGGCTGATGCGATGCCACGATAACAAGGCCACCGGCTGCGCGGTGCGTCGCCATGGCGTCGTCCAGCAGCGCCAGCGATGCAGTGTCGAGGCCATTGCCCGGTTCATCCAACAACCAGATCGGCGCCCGGCTGGCATGAATGCGCGCCAGCGTTGCCCGGCGGCGTTGCCCGGTGGAGAGCATCCGCACGGGAACATCGGCCAGATGCGTCAGGTCAAAAGCAGCAAGGGCGGCGGTGACATCTTGCGCCGTGCTGCCATCCAGATGGGCCCAGTCGCCCAGCGCGCGGGCCAGTGGCAGGCGCGGGTCCAGCGCCATATGCTCATCGGCTAGGGCCAGATTGCCCGACCGTTCGACCTTGCCGGAAAAGGCAGGAAGAAGGCCCGCCAGAAGTCGCAACAGGCTGGATTTGCCAACGCCATTGGGACCGGTGAGGATTAGGGCATCCCCGGCGGATAGGGCAAAGGAGACGCCTTTGAACAAAAGCCGCCCCCCGCGCAGACAGGCCAACCCTGCTGCAGCGATATTCGGGGGGCTGCCCGATTTGAGCCCCTGTTGCGGTTGACCTTTACCCGTCATGCCTGCGACATAGGCGCAGATTGGACGAGAGGCAAAACATGGTCGACCCGCTTTCACCCGAAGAACGCACAGCCGCGCTGGATGCGCTGGCGGATTGGGACTTTGATGAGGCGCGCGATGGCATTTTTCGTCAGTTCGTGTTTGCTGATTTTTCGCAAGCCTTTGGCTTTATGACGCGCGTGGCGCTTTTGGCAGAGGTGCAAGATCATCACCCCGAATGGTCGAATGTTTGGAATCGCGTGGATATTTTGCTGACAACGCATGATGCCGGCGGCCTCTCCGCCCGTGATGTGCGGATGGCAAAGGCGATAGATGCGCTGCTGGATTGATCGCCGGCGGCCTTAGCGGCCCCGTATCCAGCGCGCTTTGACGAACCAGGCAAGGACGCACAGCGTCACGAACAGGCAAAAGCCGGTCACCCCCCAAAAGGCCCAAGGCTTATGCTGAAAGGGGATGCCATCCACGTTCATCCCCAAAAGCCCGGTGACAAAGGTGACCGGCAGGAAGATCAGTGCGGCGATGGAGATGATGAGCGAGCGGGTGTCGATCAACTCCGCCCGCCGGTCGGTCAGTTCCTCATGGATCAGGGCCGCGCGTTCGCGGGTCGCCTCCAGCTCTTCGGTCATCCGCGCAGCGCGATCGGCCGCTTCGCGCAAATGGAGGCGGTTGTCCTCGGTGAGCCAATCCAGATCAGCCCCGGCCAGCCGCTCCAGCGCCTGACGCTGTGGGGCAAGAAAGCGGCGATAGGAAATGGCCTGACTGCGGATTGCCGTTACCCGTCGACGCGTGGCCAGGATGCTGGCCGTATCAACACTGACTTCGCAATCATCCATCGCGTCGCCCAGCTTGGCAATATCCGGGTCCAGCAGGGCGCTGGTCTGGCTGGCAAAGCCAACGATCAGCGCGGCCGGATTGCGCAATTCGCCGCCAAGAAACCGGTCGATCATTCGTTCACAGGCAATAGAGGTGCGAAAACCGAGCGAGACAACGCGGCCCTGATCTGCCCAGAACCGCGTTGATACCAAGGCGTCGGGATCATCATCGGGCGTCGTGCCAAGGCCGCGCAGATTGATAACGGCCCCGTCGCCCAGCAGGTCGGCGCGCGGCCGCGTTTCATGCGCCAAAAGCGCCTCGCACGCGACGGGCGGAATATCATCCTGCGCCCGCAGCCATTCCGCCGATTCGGCTTCCCGTCCGTCCAGATGGATCCAGACCCAACCCGCCTTGCCTGCCCCCGCTGCGGCAATGTCCAGCGGGACTTCGCGCGCGGCCCCGTGGCTAAAGAGGAAGGCGCGTGTCATATCCGCTCCACAAACAAGGTGATGCCCAAGGGCAGATCTTGGGGGGGCGCATCGCTGACCTGTCGCGTGGCATCGGCGCGCGCGCGGTTGAGGATGGCTGCGGGCACATCTGCCCGGTGCAGGACAAGGTCTGCCTGCGCGAACAGCCGGGCCTGCGCCAGTGTCAGATCATCGGGATTGTCCGATCGAAGGCGGATATGGTGCAGCGCGGGGGCTGCGCCGGCTGCCGCATTTTCCAGCCAAAGCGTCACGGCATCGGCCGATCCAGCGCCAAAGGGATCCAGTGGGCCACCTGCATCCAGCGCCGCATCAATGGCCCGTCGCCGCGTCGGGCCTTCGGGCCAGCGCGTCTTCATGGCGTTGCGCGCTGCGCCCAGCGCGCTGGCCAGGCCACCTAATGTCTGGGGCAGCAGCGCCTCCAGCCGTTGCCGCAGCGCCTTGGCAAGTCCTGCCGATGCGCCGCCTGTGCCAATTGCCAGAATAACGGGATCGCGATCAACAATGGCGGGCAGGGTGAAATCGCACGCCGCCGCCCGGTCCACCGCGTTGACCAGCACGCCGCGGCCCTTCAACCGCGCAATCGCGGCTTCGGCTTCGGCATCGTCATCAATTGCGACAATGGCGAGCGCGGCGGCCATGTCCTCGCCCACAATCATCGCTCCAGCTCGTTCCAGAAGGCGGCGCTTGGCCAGAGCGGCTTCCCCCGTGCCCAGCAGGATGACAGGGCGACCGTTTAAGCGGATAAAGACAGGCAGGCTATGCATCAGTGCGGCCTAGCACTGCTTGGCGGCGGGGCCAAATCCGGGGCGAGGGGTTGGCGCAACTGGCCCGACCCCCCGTTCGGGCAGCATATGTCGAAGCGGAACCTTCGCGGGGATTTAGGCGGGTATCTCTGTCCCATCCCACGCAAAGCAGCGGCCGCTTTGGGCTGGCGTCAGGCCATCGAGGACATCCAGCAGCGCAGCAGCAGCGTCTAGGGGTGATTGCACACCATCGGCCGTGTTGGGCCGAAAGGGCGCGCTGAGGCGGGTGGCGACTGTGCCGGGGTGCAGGGTGACACAGACCGTGTCGGGGTGCGTGCGGGCAAATTCCAGCGCCGCGCCCTTAACGATCATATTCAGCGCCGCCTTGGAGGCCCGATAGCTGTGCCAGCCCCCCAATCGATTGTCGCTGATGCTGCCGACCCGCGCCGACAGAGCAGCGACGGTGCTGCGCCCCTGACGGGGCAGCAAGGGGGCCATATGTTTTAGGATCAGCGCTGGACCGATGCTGTTGATGGCAAAATTTTCGGCCAGCCAATCGGGCGTTAGCTCCCGAATCGCGCGTTCCGGGCGTCGCCCGCCGTGCGAAAGCAGGCCGGTGGCAATCAGGACGAGCGTGGGCGGTCCAGCTTCGGCTGCACGCGTTGCGCAGCGCGCGATGCTGGCTTCATCCGACAGGTCAAAATCGCCGGCGCTACGGGAAAAGCGAAAGACGGGGCCATGGCCCCGCGCTTCCGTAGCGTCGGCAAGCGCAGCGCCAAGGCCGCCTGATGCGCCAAAGATGATTGCAGAACCCTTCATGCCCCTGCCATGGCGGGTTGCCCCTGCCGTGTCAGCCTGCCCTTTGGTGCGTCTGGGCTTGACCGACCCGTCCGGCTGCGCGACGACTTGGCCATGGAGAGCTCTGCAACATTGCTGGCGTCGGACTTTGCGACGCTGCCCGCCCTTGTGAAAGCCTTTGCCAGCGAGCGCCCAGATGCGCCCGCAGTCGCTGATCCCGATGGGCGGATCAGCTGGAAAGAGCTGGATGACCGGGCGGACCGGATCGCCGCCAAATTGCAGGCCGAAGGTGTGGGCCCGGGTAAGGCCACGGCGATTGCGGGGCTGACTTCCGTGCCGCAGGTCGCAATCCTGATTGGCACCTTGCGGGCCGGGGCGATTGCCGGGCTGATTACCAATACCCCCACGGG
>JAHEGQ010000061.1:0-1679 GCA_024645025.1 Sphingomonadaceae bacterium | reverse complement strand
TGATCCGCGATTCGGGCGCGCAGCACCTGTTCCTTGATGAAAAGGCTGCTGAATCGCTGGCTGGACAAGATTATGGCGCCGTCGCGCACATCGCGATGGACGAGGGGGCATGGGGCACGCCGCTGTCGCACTGGATGGCTCCGGAAGGTCAACAGCCGCAGCCGGTGGAGATTACGCCGGAGACGGGGTTCAACATCATCTATTCCAGCGGCACCACGGGCACGCCCAAGGGCATTGTTCACAGCCACGCCATGCGCTGGCAGCATATTCAGCGCGGCGTTCCAGCTTATGGTCCCAAAGCGGTCACGATCCTGTCGACCCCGCTTTATTCCAACACGACGATGGCCAGCTTTTTGCCAACCATGGGGTCGGGCGGGCAGGTCGTTCTGATGAAGAAGTTCGACACTTTGGGCTTTCTGCAGCTCGCCGAACGCGAGCGCGCGACCAACACCATGCTGGTCCCTGTCCAATATCGGCGCTTGATGGCCCATCCAGAATTTGACCGGTTCGACCTGTCGAGCTTCGTCATGAAGTATTGCACCAGCGCGCCTTTTGCTGCTGAGTTGAAGGCCGATATTCTCAAGCGGTGGCCCGGCGGGCTGGTTGAGATTTACGGCATGACCGAAGGCGGCTGCGCCTTCCTGCTGGAAGCGCATAAATATCCGGACAAGCTCCACACCGTTGGCCAGCCCGCGCCGGGCCATGTTGCCAAGGTGATTGATGAGGATGGCCATGAATTGCCGCCCGGATCGGTCGGTGAAATTGTGGGTCGGTCACCTGCGATGATGACGGGCTATAACAACCGCCCCGATGCCACCGATGCGATGAAATGGTGGGATGCCGACGGCAATCTGTTTTACAAGCATGGCGATATTGGCCGGATTGATGAAGACGGGTTCCTGACCCTGATGGATCGCGCGAAGGACATGATCATTTCAGGCGGGTTCAACATCTATCCCAGCGATCTGGAGGCTGTGCTGGCCAAGGACCCGGGCGTTGTTGAATGCGCCGTGATCGGTGCGCCCTCTGAAGAATGGGGCGAGACACCGGTCGGCTTTGTCGTGCTGCGTCCCGGTGTCGATGCGGACAAGGTGCTGGCAGATGCCAATGCTCAGGTGGGCCGAACGCAGCGGCTGAACCGTTTGGTCGTGGTCGAGGAATTGCCCCGCAGCCCGATTGGCAAGGTGCTGAAGCGGGAATTGCGGGATCAGCTGCCGGCTTAAACCTGAAGCCCCAAAATAACGGGCACCAGCACATCGCGCCAATGCGAGACGCCTGCTGGATCGCCAATCAGATCTTGCCGCATTTCAAGGCCCAGATAGGCGATGCCTGTGGCTTCGCCATGGCGGTTCATCGTCGCGTTCAACAGCTTGCCCGAATAAGGTTCCTGATCGCCGACGATCACCCCCTTGGCGGCCAGCGCCGGAATGGCCTGCCGCGCGGCGCGATCATCTGCGTTATACAAGATGCCAATTTCCCATGGCCGCGCTTCATTGGGCCGGGTTTCCAATTGCGGGGTGAAGCTGTGCAGCGAGATCAGCAAGCGCGGCTTTTGATCTGCGATCTGTTGGGCGATGCGATCATGATATGGGTGCCAAAAGCGCGCGATCCGCGCCAGCCGGTCTGCGTGCGACACGGCGTTTCCGGGGATGCTGTGTCCATCGCTGGCGGTCGGGATG
>JAHEGQ010000053.1 GCA_024645025.1 Sphingomonadaceae bacterium | reverse complement strand
AAGACGAAGCGGAGTTCGACCTCCTTCTGGATGGCAATCGCCGGTTCGATCATATCCTGTTGCATACAAACGCCAACGACAACGATGCGCGAAAACAAGGGCGCGCCGGTCACAATCTGATTGAGGACGCCGGGCACCCCCACGCATTCAAACACCACAGGGCGTTTGGGGCCGGCCCCCAGCGCTTCGGCCAATCGCCAGGCTGTCCACCATGGCATAGGTGCCTTTTCCAAAGTCTCTCGCGTTTCAACGGCCATTTCAAGCAGACCGCCAAAAGACGTCACCCAGCCATAATCTTCCCAACTGCTATAAGGGGACGTTTCGCGCGGATCGATCACCACATCGGCGCCACACGCTTTGGCAAGCGCGCGGCGTCCAGGGGAAAAGTCGCTGGCAATGACGGTGCCGACACCGCGCGCCTTCAAAATCGCAATGACGCCGAGACCCACCGGGCCGCAGCCAATGACGACGGCCACATCCTTCTTTTTCACTTCGCTGCGCCGGACCGCGTGCCAAGCGACGGCCATGGGTTCCGTCAGCGCCGCCATGTCGCTGGACAGGCCATTGGGCACCGGCATCAGCACCAGTTCATCCAACAGCATCTGTTCGGCATAGCCGCCATTCGATCGGGCGGAGAGCCCTGCCATGTCGATTTCCGAGCCCCAACGCACGATCGGCGGCGCGACCACCCGTGTGCCAGGCTTGATCTTGCGCTTGGAGCCCGGACCATAATCCAGCACTTCGGCACAAATCTCATGCCCGAAAACGAACGCCTCTTTGGCCGAGGGCAAAGCCGGATAGCCCACCCGGTCATTAACCGCCTTCAATTCGTCGCAGTGGTGGCGCATATGCAGGTCCGAGCCGCAAATGCCGCAGCGCAAGACCTTTAGTAGGGCATGGCCTTTTTGCGGCTTTGGGTCCGGCAGGTCTTCAACGCGCAGAGCACCATTTTGGCAGATAACGGCTTTCATCAGGCACCTCCCATCAGGGCTTGAAGCCAGCCCGCCAGCAAAAAGACGATGACCGCGCCAATGGCGGCCAGAAACCGGAAATCGGGGATAACCAGTTCACGCTTCACCGGCACCAGCGCCATATGCATGGCATAGCTTTTGAAGTCGGCCTTGGTCAGATATTTGGGGTTTGTCAGCAGCTCAAAGAAATGGCGACGGCTGGGATAATGCACCAACAAAATCCGGGTCCAATTGTCCTCGGCCGGATCGGTGCCGCCAACCGCGTTGATATCGTCCACCTTGCCCGCAAAGATGGGGAAGGCCCCACTCTTCAAAAGGATGGGTTTGGCGTTCGCTTCATAAATCGCGTTCGCTTCGTGCGGGGTGCCGGTGAAGGACCCAGCCGGCGCGGGCCCTTTGGCCATGGCCTCGTGATAGCGCAGCAGATTAAGCATATAGATGTCGCGCCCATCATCATTTTCACCAAAGCGCCGCAGGCGGGACGCCATGGCCGCCGCATCCTGATCATCCGACACGGGGAAGCGCGCTTCCACCTCAGCGCAATAACGGTCCAGCTCGGCCGCGGTCAGCGGACGGCGCGGCTCTTGCTTGCGCCAAACCCACAGCACAAACAGCACGAGAATGGCGGCCAGCCCGGCCAAGAACAATGGGGTGTTCATTGCGTCAAATCCCTTGCAAAAAAGTCGAGCAATAGGGCGTTTACCCGGTCGGGCGCATCGATTTGCAGCCAGTGCCCAGCCCCGGCGATCCGTTCATAGCGAAACGGGGCCGTCACAAAGGCTGCGCTGTCGCGCATCTGCGCTTCTGCCAAATAACGGTCCCCATCGCTGTAAATGCCCAGAACCGCTACCTTAACCTTGGCCCGATCTGGCCGCAGCAACAGGCCAAAATTGGCGCGGTAATAATTGATGCCCGCGGTCAGCCGCCCCGGGCGCCCCAATCGGGCAGTCCAGTGGGCCAGCTCGGGATGGTGGTCGGTAAAGCGACGGAAAAAGGCCCAATTCCATGCCTTGATCAGGCGTTCGGCAAAGCCCCGAAGCTGGAACATCACGACATACCAGCCCTTGAGTTTCTGTTCGAGCGGGCCCGCTGCATAAGACGCGGCATGGCCAACCGAAAGCGCTGCAAATTGCGTGACCCGTTCGGGGTGCTTTGCCGCAAAGGCCCATGCAATCACGGCGCCCCAATCATGCCCCACCAGCTTGACCCGGTCGATCGCCAACGCGTCGAGGATCGCCACCAGATCCGCGACCAACCGAGGCAATTTATAATCTTGGGTTTGCTTGGCCATGTCGCTGTCGCCGCAGCCCCGGGTGTCGGGCGCGATGACCCGATAGCCGGCAGCGACAAGGACGGGCACTTGGTACCGCCAGACAAAATGGTCGTCCGGAAAGCCATGAACAAGCAGCACCGGCTCTCCCGCGCCTTCATCGCGCACGTTGATCGTCAGACCATCGATGGAGAGCCGGTGCTGCAAGTCTCCTCTCCTCAGGAGCCCAAGGCCGCCCGGTCGGCTGCGCCGCCTTCCGGTTCCAGACAGATGAAGTTTGGTCGCCCATCTTCAATGGCGGCGGCGGGCATGTTCGAGCTGGAAGAACAGACCTGGCCGTCTTTGGTGAACGAGAAGTCGCGCAGCACCGTCACCCGCGTGGGGCTTGGATAGCTGAAGAACTTCCTGGTTTTGGGGTCAAAGCGGATGATCCGGTCAGAATTATTGGCAGCCATCCAGACTTGCCCGGTCTTGCGATCGACGTTCAGCGCATAAGGCGTTTCATATTCATTCTTGCCCACCACCGGAATGCGGTAGGTTTCGAACTTTGCGTTCTTCGGGTCAAAGCGCATTAGCCCGCCCGCATCAAAGGCGGGGATCCAGAAAATGCCTTGCGCATCAAAGCGCGGACGGCGCGGGCCGATCATCGGCGTGTCCCATTCCTGGACAGCCATCGTCTTGGGGTCGATCCGCCCGATCTTGCTGGCATAAAGCTTGGCATACCAGATGGAGCCATCCACCGGGTTCACATCGATGCCATAAGGGAAGGCCAGAATCTGCTCCCCAAAGAAGCGGTGGGTCGACAGGTTCAGATGCACCGCCTGATCCGGGAACCAGCTGCCGATGCGCATCAAGGTGGGGAACAACTGATCGGTCAACCAACGCAGCACCCCATTGGAGGGCAGCCGCATCACCGTCATCTGTTCGGTCTTGGGGTCAAAGCGGCCAATTTGGTTGGAGGCCACGATGGTGAACCAGACAACGTCATTCTTATCGACGCGGATGGTGTGCGGATAAAGCGCGTCGTGGCCGACTTTATAGGTCTTGAAACGCTTTGTGCGGGGGTCGAAGCTCATCAACGTGCTCGACAGCGCGTTGGTGATCCAGATCCGGCCATCGCTGGTCTGCGCCATTGAATGCGGACCGTGCTTGCCAGTGAATTGGCCAATCGGCAGCCGCATCCCAGAAAAGAGGCCGCCGCGCGGCAGGTTAATCGCTGGCAGCTTGAACTGATCAATCTTTCCGGTATCGCGGTTTAGCATCCACAAGATGTCATGGCCCTCATCGGTGCCATACAGCATCCCGTCTTGCGCCACATCCGCATCATGGATGAAGGTATAGCCATCGCCGACCAGCCATTCGCGCACCTTGGCCTTGGCCAGTTCTGGGCTTGCGCCATAATTCTGGCTGGCATGGAACGGCTTGCCGTCAAATCCCTTCCACAAGGTTTCGGCGATCACCCGGCCTTGCGCCTGGCTTTGCATCGCCAGCATATTTTCCATCTTTTCCACCTCGGCGATCCACTGTTCGTGATCGCGGGGGATGCGGGTCCAACTGTTGCCGACCTGATGGCAATAATTGCACTGGCTGACAAAGGCCGGGCGGTCGCGCGCCACATTCGGCCAGGGCAGGCGGGCGTTGAAGGCCGATGCCGACAGGGCGTCGTTCATTTCGCCAAGGTTCGTAAAATTCCCAAGCGACAGATCGAGCCGGGTTGAGCCACCCGCTGTTGCGGCCTGTTCTGTGCTGCCATCCTTGAAACCGGACAGCCGCACCCGGACTTTCACCTTGCCCGCATAGGGGGTGCGGATCGCGTAGGAGCCATCTGCCGCAGTGTAGACCGTTTGGCGACGCTGGCCATCCGCATCAAAGACGGTCACCATTGCGCCATAAGCCGGGCGGCCATCGGGCAAGCGGGCCTTTCCGCTATAGGATCCGGCAAGCGCAAGTTCGGGCTGCAGCATCGCAGCCATTGTCACAATAGCGGTCAGGGCTTTGTTCATGACAGCTTCTCCCTCAGGCCTGAGACGGGGCGGGGTTGAACCAACGATCAAGGGCTTTGCCTGAACGCAGCCCCAGCAAGAGGCCGGGCGCAACAAGGGCGACGGCGGGGCCGCCGGTCAACAGGCTGACCAAGAGCGAAACGCCCGAGACATCCAGCTTGTGATCCCCCAGAAAATCACCAAAGGCCAACACCAGGACCAAAAGCGTGCCGCTGACAAGGTTCACCAAAGTGACGGCCTTGAACAAGCGCCCAGCCTTGCCGAACCACAACAGGCCAGCCATCCCAAATGCCACAAGCGCAGGCACCAGATAGCCATTGGCGCTCAGGCCAAAATAGCCAATGAGCAGCCCGAGAACGAGCAGCGATATGGCGAAAAGCCGGGCAGATCCCGGTCGCTTCTCAATAGACATGGGCACCCCCTCCAGTTTGCCAATGGGCGGTATCTTACCTGCTTGAGACAAGAAAAGTTGACTTTACGCGCCAAAATGCGCTTGCTTGTTCTATGGTGCAGTGGGTCCGCAGCGGGGTGATGGAAGGCGCAAGCGGGCTTGTCGCAGAGCTGGGCGGCGATTTTCGCACGCTTGCCCGGGCGGCCGGCGTTCCCTTATCACCAATGACCAATCCCGATCTGCCGATGCGGGTGGATCGCTTCGTTGCCTTTTTAGAGCTGGCATCCTCACAATTGGCGGCGCCAAGCTTCGGCCTGCAATTGGGACCGCGGCAAAGCTTGTCGCTCTTTGGACCAATGGCCTCCTTACTGGGCAGCGCCGCAACCGTGCGCGACATGATTTTAGACCTTGTCGATTTTTTTCCGGTCCACACGCAAGGGACGATCGTTGGCCTTGAACCGGCCGATGAGGGGCTTTTGCTGACCTATGAGTTAACCGCAGACGTCGGCAGCCAGCAAAGACAAGTCATCGAACTGGGGTTTTCGGTCATCGCGCGCGAAATGCGCCGCCACGACCCTGTCTGGCTGCCAAAGCTTGTTAGCATGCGGCATGGGCCGCCCACCAATCTCACCGTGCACCACCGCCTGCTTGGCCATCGCATCTTGTTCAACGCGGATCGCAATGCGTTGCTGCTGGACGACCAGCTATTGGCGCGTCCTGTTATCGGCGCAGACCCAACAATTCATCAACACCTCGCGGCCCTTTACGGCTCTGCCGCCAAGTCGCTGGACGGTCAGGAATTACGGAAGACGGAGGCGCTTATTCGGGCGCTCCTGCCCTTTGCGCCCATTGACCTTGCGCTTGCCGCGCGCCTGTTACGCACCTCACGCCGCACGTTGCAGCGCCGGCTCGCGGCCAAGGGTACCAGCTTTGACGATCTGCGCGCAAAAGTCCGGGCGAGCCTTGCGACGCTCTATTTGCGCGAATCCTCGCTTTCGGTTGGCGAGATCGCCGAAATCCTTCAATTCTCAGAAACAAGTGCCTTGTCGCGGTTCATGAAACGCACCAGCGGTCAAAGCCCGCGCATCATTCGGAAGGAATCCGCCGGGCCGCATCCTGCTGCCTGATCCGCTGGGCCTCACAGGTTTAAAAGCGCGGGGTCGCCGCCTTGCGCCATGATGTTATTCGAGATTGCCCGCTCTTGCGCGAACCGATGGAGCGCATGCGGGCCGCCCGCCTTCGGGCCCGTTCCCGAAAGGCCCAGCCCGCCAAAGGGCTGCACGCCGACGACCGCGCCGGTCATGGAACGATTAATGTAAATATTACCCGCCGGCACAAGCGCCTGCACTTCGCGCGCAAAACGCTCAATTCGGCTATGAACGCCCAGCGTCAGGCCATATCCGCGCGCCGCCAAGCGCGCCGCATAATCGGGCAAGTCTGCGGGATCATAGCGGCAGATATGGAGGATTGGGCCAAACACCTCTCGCTCCAGAAAATCGGGGGTAGGAACCTCGGCAATGGTGGGCGCGCAGAAATGCCCCGCCATGCCCGCCCCCGGATGACGGGCGATTACCTTTGCGTCGCGCGTCAGTCGCTGGACATGGGCTTCGAGGCCCGCCAGCGCTTCGGCATCGATAACCGGCCCGACATCCACCGATACATCGGCCGGATCGCCGACCTTCAGCGCCGCCAGAGCCCCGGAGAGGCACGCCATCAGGCTGTCGGCGCTCTCCTGCGGCACGAACAGCACCCGCAGCGCGGAACAGCGTTGGCCCGCAGATCCGAAGGCCGAGACAATCACATCATCGACCACCTGTTCGCGCAGCGCGGTTGTGTCGACAAACATCGCATTGAGGCCCCCGGTTTCCGCAATGAAGGGAAGGATCGGGCGGCGCTGTTCCTCTGCGGCCACCGCCAAGGCACGATTGATCGCCCATGCCGTTTCGGTGCCCCCCGTAAACGCCACCCCATCGATACCGGGATGGACCACAAGCGCGGCGCCAATGGTGCTGCCGTCGCCGGGCAGCAATGCCAGCAGGCGAGGATCAAGCCCAGCATCATGAAAAAGCTGAACCGCCGCCGCCGCAATTAGCGGGGTCTGTTCAGCGGGTTTGGCAACCACCGCATTACCCGCAGCCAGCGCCGCTGCAATTTGGCCGGTAAAGATCGCCAGCGGAAAATTCCAAGGACTGATGCAGGCAAAAACCCCGCGACCAAAGAGCTGCCAGTGATTGGTCTCCCCCACTGGCCCGGTCAGCGCTTGCGGCGGCCCGAACGCCCGCTCGGCCAGCATCGCGTAATAGCGGCAGAAATCAACCGCCTCGCGGACCTCTGCCACGGCATCATTAAAGGTCTTGCCTGCTTCCAGCGTCAGTAGCGGCAAAAGCCTATCCATCGCGTTTTCAAGCGCATCCCCCATCGCCCGCAGGACAGCCGCACGCGCCGTGCCACCTGTCCGATCCCAAGCGGGCTGGGCGGCGCGCGCCAGCGCGACCGCCGTCGTTACGTCTTCTGGCTGGGCAGCAGCGGCCTTGCCAATGCACTGCCCGGCGCGCGCGGGCGCAAACACATCCACCGCGCCGCTTGACCGAAGCACGCCGCCAAGGATAGGCCCGGCCACGGGTTGCTCTTGCAACTGCGCCGCCACCTGACGGCCAAAAGCCGCGCGCACATCCGCCCGGCTCAGATCGCGGCCAAGGGGATTGATGCGGCTGGGGCCGTAAATATCGCGCGGGACCGGCAGGCGCGGGTGGTGATCCGGGCTGGCTTCGACGAGGCTGATCGGATCACGGACAACGTCAAGCGACGGAACCGTCTCGTCCAACAGGACATGGACGAAGGAACTATTGGCGCCATTTTCCAACAGGCGCCGGACCAGATAGGGCAGCAAGTCCTCATGCCCACCCACCGGCGCATAAGCGCGCAAGCTGAGCGGACCATAGGATTGCGCCGCGGCTTCATACAGCGCAGCCCCCATGCCATGCAGGCGCTGGTGCTCAATGGCGACACCGGCCGCGTCGGCCATATGGCGGACCGCCGCCAAAGTATGCGCGTTGTGCGTCGCGAATTGGGGGAAGAGATCGGGGCTCGCATCAATCAGGGCCTTGGCACAGGCCAGATAGGAAAGGTCTGTCGCGGCCTTGGTGGTGAACACCGGATAGTCCGGCATACCCGAAAGCTGCGCGCGCTTGATCTCGCTGTCCCAATAGGCGCCCTTGACCAAGCGGATCATGATCCGGCGGCCCGAACGCTGCGCCAAGTCCCGCAGCTGGCCGATGACGGCCAATCCCCGCTTTTGATAGGCCTGCACAACGACGCCCAGCCCCCGCCATTCACCCAGCTCAGGCTCATGGGCGAGCCGCTCGACCAGCTTTAAAGACAGCACGAGCCGATCCGCTTCCTCCGCGTCGATCGCAAAGTTGAGGTCGTGACGCGCCGCGATCAGCGCCAGCGCCTTGAGCCGGGGATAAAGCCCTTCCCAAACCCGGTCTTCCTGCGCCGCTTCATAGCGCGGGAACAGCGCCGACAATTTCACCGATACCCCGTGCCCCCGTTCCGGGCCCGCGCCATTGGCGGCCTGCCCAACCGCCTCAATCGCATCGGCATAGATGCGGGCATAGCGTGCGGCATCGGCGTCTGTGCGCGCGCCTTCGCCCAGCATGTCGAACGAGCA
>JAHEGQ010000056.1 GCA_024645025.1 Sphingomonadaceae bacterium | reverse complement strand
CATGTTTCACGTGAAACAGGCCGACAGGCGCGCTATTTTCCAATACAGAACTGCCCGAAAAGCGCATCCAGCATCGATTCGACCCCAGACCGCCCCGTGAGCGCATCCAAACCTTGCCGCGCCAAACGCAGCACCTCGGCCCGCACCAGCAGATCGTCCGCCGCAACCGCAGCCCGCAGCCACTGCAAGACATCGCCCATAATCGACCTGTGACGCGCATGAAGTGCCAACGCCCCCGGCTTGGGCAACAGCGCACGCGCACGGGCCAGAATCTCCGACCGCAGCGCGTTCAAGCCAGCCCCAGACACAACCGATACCGCCAAGCCGGGTCGATCACCAGAAGCGAGGTCGGCCTTGGTCGCCAGTTGCAGCGCACCCGATGGGCAGTCCTCCGGCGCGCCAAGCCATAAGAGGATATCCGCCTGCACCATCGCCTCGCCGGACCGCTGTATCCCGATCGCCTCCACCGCGTCGTCGGTCATGTCACGCAGGCCCGCTGTATCAATTAACAAAAAGGGCACCCCCTCCAGGCTGATCGGCGCCTCCAACCGATCCCGCGTTGTGCCCGCAATCGGGGTGACAATCGCCGCATCCCTGCCGGACAGAGCGTTAAACAGGCTTGATTTACCGGAATTGGGGGGGCCCGCCAAAACCAGCCGGACACCATCGCGCAAACGCTCCGCGGGCGGCGCAGCAGCCAGCGCCGTCATCTCGTCTACCAACAGCGAGAGGCCATTCGTATCCGGCAGCGCATCGGCCACATCCCCTTCATCGGCAAAATCCAGCAGCGCCTCGATCCGCGCAGATTCCGCCAAAAGGCGGGCCTCCCATAACGCTACCTGACGTCCCAGCGCGCCTTCAGCCAGAACAAGGGCGGATTGCCGCTGCCCCTCCGTCTCTGCCGCCAACAGATCGGCCAACCCTTCCGCCGCGCTTAGGTCGATCCGACCATTCTCAAAGGCCCGACGCGTAAAGGCACCAGCCTCGGCAGGAACACAGCCGGGCAGATCTGCCAGCGCCGCCAAAACCGCAGCGACCACCGCGCGGCCACCATGAAGATGCAATTCCGCCAAATCCTCGCCTGTCGCACTGTGCGGGCCGGGAAACCACAAGATCAACGCATGGTCGAGCACGGCCCCCGCCGCATCGCGCACCCGTCGATAACTGGCATGGCGCGGCGGCGGTAACGCCCCCGCCAGTGCAACAAGCGCCGCCCCAGCCGCAGGGCCGCTGATCCGCACAACAGCAATGCCCGCCGGCGGTGCGCCACTGGAAAGGGCAAAGATCGTCTCGACTTGGGTCATTTTGAACGCTCGGATCAATCCCGCTTGGGTGGCGTGGACAGGCCCTTCATCAGATCACGCATGAAATCCATGCCCGCAGCACCGCCTGGCATCCAGTTGCGGACCATGGAATCGACCATATCCGGCGTCAAACCTTTCGCCATGACATCCTTCATCTGCTCGATATAGGCCGCATGCACCTCAGATAAATCCGGCAACCCGACAAGCCGGCGCACTTCCTCGGGCGTGCAATCAACGTCGATGTGAAACTTCATCGCCCTTCCTCCCTTGAGCCATCGGTCATTTCGTTCCATCTGTGCGCCATGCATCGCGTAACCGCAACCGCCTGTTTCGAAAGCCCGATCGGCCCGATCGTGCTGCACACGTCCGACGCGGCGTTGCTTGGCCTGCGCCTGCTGGGCCAGACCGCCGCCGCACCAAAAGGCGGAGATACCGCCCACCCCATTCTCGCCCGTGCGCTGGACCAGCTGACCGGCTGGTTTGCGGGCCGCTGTCAGCAATTTGATCTTCCGTTGGTTGATCTTCCAAAAGGCGAAGGCCGTCAGCTGCGCGCCGCAATTGCTGCCATCCCCTATGGTGAAACGCGCACCTATGGCGCGGTGGCGGCCGAAATAGGCAGTATCGCCCGCGCCGTTGGGCAAGCGTGCAAGACCAACGCCTACCCCCTCATCATCCCGTGCCACCGCGTTACCTCTAGCGCAGGTGCGGAATATTATTCAGCGGGCGATGGGCCCCGCACCAAAAGCTGGCTTTTGGATTTCGAATATAACCAGCTTCCCCTCGAGAAAAGGACACGATTGATATGAGCATGACCAAGATTGGCGAGATGAACGCCTATATCACTGCCCCCGCCACCCCGCCCAAGGCGGCCATTCTTGTGGTCCCCGAAATCTTCGGCCTGAATGAAGGCATTCGCCGCAAATGCGATGGTTGGGCGGCCAAAGGCTATCTGGCCGTCGCGATCGACATTTTCTGGCGGTTCGCGCCGGGGGTAGAGCTGAATCCCGATGTCGAGGCAGAGCTTCAACAGGCCTTTGGCTATTTTCAGCAATATGACGCGCAAGATGGCGTGATCGATATCGAAACGGCGATCAAGGCCATCCGCCATGGCCTTGCCGGCCACAACCCCGTCGCCAAAATTGGCCTTGTTGGCTTCTGCCTTGGCGGCCGACTGGCCTATATGGCTGCCACCCGGACCGATGTGGATGCCGCCGTCGGCTATTATGGCGTGATGATCGATACCATGCTTGATGAAAGCCATGCCATCGCCAATCCGCTGATGCTCCACATCCCAACCGCCGACCATTTTGTCGGGCCCGACGCGCAATCCGCCATCCATAAGGCACTAGATGCGCACCCCAAAGTCACGCTCCACGATTATATCGGGCTGGATCATGGCTTTGCGGCTGAAATGGGCAATCGCCGGGATGACGCGGGCGCCCAGCTTGCCGATGGCCGGACCGAGGCCTTTTTTGCCGAACATCTGGGCTAACTATTTCCAGGGTAATCACAGCCCCCGCCTTAGTTTGCTAAGGTGGGGGCCGCCCTGACCTCAGGCCCCCGTCAGCGCCAGAATATGGGGATGGACTTCGTGATAGCCCTCCCAGATCATTTTGACCGCGACATAGAGGATCACCGCCAAGCCAAACCACGCAATCCAACGATAGCGTTCAATATATCGGGCAATGATATTGGCAGCGACGCCCATCAACGCGACCGCAAAGATCAGGCCAACGATCAGGATCCCCGGATGCTCGCGCGCTGCACCGGCGACCGCCAGCACATTATCAAGGCTCATCGAAACATCTGCCACAGCGACCGACCATGCCGCGGCCGCAAAGCTTTTTGCCGGGGCAATCCCGGAATGTTCATCCCCCAGAATCTCCGGGGAGCCCCCCGATTCCGAATGGGTGTGGAGATCGCGATACATGCGCCAGCCAACCCAGAGCAGCAGCAGTCCGCCCGCCAAAACAAGGCCAACAATACCCAAAAGCCAGCTGACCGTCAGCGCAAAGATAATGCGCAACACCAAAGCCGCGACAACGCCGATGAGAATAACCTTTTTGCGCTGCGCCGCTGGCAGACCCGCCGCCAGTGCACCGACAACGATCGCATTATCGCCCGCCAGCACCAGATCGATCAGCAAAACCTGAATGAAAGCCGCCAGCGCCGTGGGTTCCGTAATGTTGGAAAAGTCGGTCGCAATCGCGGTCCAAATGGCAGAAAGGCCGTCCATCACTTAACTCCCGAACAGCAAGGGGCTGACCTGAAACCAGCCGTCCCAAATCATATTGAGCGCCACATATAAGATCATGACAAGCCCAATCCATGCGATCCAGTGGTAGCGCTGGACAAGCTTGGCAACCAGATTGGCGGCAAGGCCCATCAACGTCACCGACAACGCCAGCCCAAAGAACAGAACCGTCGGGTGCTGGCGCGCCGCGGCAGCGACGGCCAAGACATTGTCGAGGCTCATCGACAAATCGGCCAAGGTGATCTGGATTGCCGCCTGCATGAAGGTTTTGGTGGCTGGCGGGCCTTCGATTTCCGGCGTTCCAGGGTCGTCCGCAACCACTGGCGTCAGCGGGCGCAATTCCCGATACATATTATACGCGACCCACATCAGCAGCAGCCCACCGGCCAGCAACAGCCCGGTTAGGTTGAGCAGCCAGGTCGCGGTCAGTGCAAAGCCGATCAGGAAAACCAGCGCCATCGCAACGCCGACCATGATCACCCGCCGCCGGTCCCGCTCCGGCAAACCAGAGGCCAGTGTGCCCATGATGACGACATTGTCGCCCGCCATGGTCAGGTCGATCAGGATCACCGTCAGCAACGTCGTCAGCCCTGCGGGCGTGAGGACATCGGCAAGGTCAAGCGTCACTGCTGCACCTTATTGGTTCATGCTGTCGAAGAAATCATCGTTGGTCTTGGAATCCTTCATCTTGTCGAGCAGGAATTCCATCGCGTCGATCGTGCCCATTTGCATCAAGATACGGCGCAGCACCCACATCTTGGTTAGCTTGTCCTTTTCCACAAGCAATTCTTCCTTACGGGTGCCGGACTTGCCAACATCCAGCGCCGGGAAGATGCGCTTGTCGGCAACCTTGCGATCAAGCACGATTTCCGAGTTGCCGGTGCCCTTGAATTCTTCAAAGATCACTTCGTCCATGCGGCTGCCAGTATCAATCAGCGCCGTCGCGATGATGGACAGCGACCCCCCTTCTTCGATGTTGCGTGCAGCACCAAAGAACCGCTTTGGGCGCTGCAGGGCATTGGCGTCAACGCCGCCGGTCAGCACCTTGCCCGATGACGGCACAACCGTGTTGTAGGCGCGGCCCAAACGCGTGATCGAGTCCAAAAGGATCACAACGTCCTTTTTATGCTCCACCAGACGCTTGGCCTTTTCAATGACCATTTCAGCGACCTGAACGTGCCGGGAGGCGGGCTCGTCAAAGGTGGAGGAAATCACCTCGCCCTTTACCGACCGCTGCATATCGGTCACTTCTTCTGGACGCTCATCAACCAGGAGAACGAGCAGGAAAACTTCCGGATGATTATCGGTGATCGCCTTCGCCATGTTCTGCAACAGCACGGTCTTACCCGTGCGCGGCGGGGCGACAATCAGCGCGCGCTGGCCCTTGCCCTGAGGCGAAATGATGTCGATGACACGGGCCGACTTGTCTTTAACGGTCGGATCCAGCGTATCCAGCTTCAACCGTTCGTCGGGGTAAAGCGGCGTCAGATTGTCAAAATTGACGCGATGGCGGACAACGTCAGGATCATCGAAGTTAATCGACTTGATCGTGGTCAGCGCGAAATAGCGTTCGCCATCCTTAGGCCCGCGGATTTCGCCTTCCACCGTGTCGCCCGTCCGCAAGCCATATCGGCGGACCATATTGGGTGAAACATAAATATCGTCCGGCCCGGCCAGATAGTTGGATTCCGGCGCGCGCAAAAAGCCAAAGCCATCGGACAGCACTTCAATCGTGCCCTCTCCGACGATTTCTTCGCCATTTTCCGCTTCAACCTTCAGGATCGCGAACATCAGGTCCTGCTTACGCAGCGTCGACGCGCCCTCGACACCCATTTCTTCTGCCAGCTCAACAAGCTCTGCAGGTGTCTTCTTCTTCAATTCTTTCAAATGCATCATGGATCAAATCCGGTCATCATTGGGTAGGAGAGCCGCGGCAGCATAGAGAAAATAGGACTTAAGCTGCGATCAAGGCACGAACGGCCGAGCGGTAGGCATCGCCTAGGCCTACCACCTTATGAAGTCAAGCATATGTCCCGCTGGCTGCTTTGCCGACCAAGGGGCACATTGGGGCTTTAGAACGGCTTCACAATCGCCAGAACAACAATCAGAACCGCAGCGATCCCCGGCACTTCGTTCAAAATCCGAAGTGTCTTACCCGATAGACGGCGATCCCCAGCGGCCAGACGCCGGGCATAGCCAACCATCCAGCCATGATAGCCGGACAGGCCCAGAACCACCAAAAACTTCAGATGAAACCAGCCCTGTACAAAGGCGCCCGTATCCAAGGCCAACGCCAGACCAAAGACCCAGACAACGATCAGTGATGGCTTCAGGATGATGCGCAACAACCGTGCTTCGCGTTCAACCCACAAACGATCTTCGGCGCTGCCGGGCGTTGATTCCTGATGATAGACAAAGAAGCGCGGCATCATGAACAGGCCCGCCATCCAGAAGATGACAAAGATGATATGACCCGCCTTCACCCATAAATAGGCGTTGCCCAAAAGTCCGATCAGTGCAGCCGTCATAAAATCCTTATCCTCGAATGCGCGCAACCAACGCCTCGACATGGGCAATCGGCGTATCCGGCAAAATCCCATGGCCAAGGTTGAAAACATGGGGACGATCCGCAAATGCGTCAATCACCCGTGTCACCGCCGCATCCAGGGTCGCGCCGCCCGCAATCAGTGCCAAGGGATCCAAATTACCCTGAACAGGCAAATTCTTGGGCAGATTTTGGTGCGCCCAGACAGGATCTACCGTTTCATCCAGCCCAATCGCATCCGCCCCCACTTCCCGCGCATAGGCCGGCAGCTTGCCGCCTGCACCCTTTGGAAAGCCAATTACAACCGCTTCCGGATGCCGCGCCTTCAGGGACGAGATAATCTTGGCCGTTGGGGCAATCACCCAATCTTCAAACTGGGCCGGGCTTAAGCTGCCCGACCAGCTGTCAAACAATTGAACGGCTTCGACGCCTGCGCTGATCTGGTCCGAGAGATAGCTAATGGTCAAATCGGCAATCGCATCGATAATCTGTTGGAAGGCCTTGGGGTCGCGATAGGCAAAACGTCGTGTCTCGGCCTGTTCGCGGCTGCCCTGCCCGGCGACCATATAGGTGGCGACTGTCCAGGGGCTTCCCGCAAAGCCCAGAAAGGTCGTTTCACCCGGTAACAGGGCCTTGACCTGCCGAACTGTCTCGATGACCGGCAAGAGCCGCTCAGGGGCCTTGGTGAGCGCCTCCAGCGTGGCATCAACCAGCTTAGGGGCAAGACGTGGGCCTTCGCCTGCTTCAAACCACAGGTCCTGACCCAAGGCATGGGGAACGACCAAAATGTCGGAAAACAAAATGGCGCCATCAAACCCGAAGCGCCGAATGGGCTGTAATGTCACTTCGGCCGCGGCCGCGCTGTCGTGCACCAGTTCCAGAAAACCGCCTTTTTCCGCGCGCAGGGCACGATATTCGGGCAGATAACGGCCGGCTTGGCGCATCAGCCACATGGGCAGACGATCGGCACGCTGGCCCTTTAGGGTTTCGAGAAGAGGTTTTCGGGTTTGAATGACAGTCATAACCTCTCCCCTATTCAATTAATAAAGACTCTGAAAGGTTGTTGATAGTTGTTGGGGGGCGCGAGACGGGAATTCTTTGGTTCAGGCGATTCCACGCACAGCTTGACTCTCCCACCCCAACGTCTGGGGGCAGAGTCGATCCATACCGTCCCCATTATCCACAAGGCGGGATGAATCAGGCGCGTTGTTGGCAAGCCTGTGGACAAGAGCCCGTGAGATTTCCCGATCCGCGCCGCTTGCACTTCTCCACGGCTTTCCGCTAGCCCTGTCCCCAATTCTATCCACATAGGCGTTTCGCATTGTCCCGACTGCATCTTCACCTTGTTTCGGACTCAACCGGTGAAACGCTGGAAACCGTCGTCAAGGCGGCGCTTGCCCAGTTCGACGATGTGGAACCCGTGCGCCATTATTGGCCGATGGTCCGCACACCAGGCGCGGTTGAGCGTATCATGGTCGAGATAGCCCAAAATCCAGGCCTTGTCCTCTTTACCATCGTCAACGCTGACATTCGGGTGGCGCTGGAGCAACGTTGCGCCGCCTTGGGCCTTCCTCATGTCGGGGCGATTGACCCCGTCATGGATGCGCTGTCCGCTGTGTTGGGCAAAAAGGTCAAGGCCCGGCCCGGATTGCAGCATCTGTTGGATGATGCCTATTTCGCGCGCGTTGAAGCCATTCAGTTTACCATCGCCCATGATGACGGGCTGAATTGGGAAAATTGGGAACAGGCGGACATCATCTTGGCGGGTGTTTCGCGCAGTTCCAAAACCCCGACATCGATTTACTTGGCCAATCGCGGATATAAGACCGCCAACATCCCCATCGTTGTCGAAAGCCCGCCTCCCGACCTGTTGTTCAAGGTGAAGCATCCGCTGGTCGTCGGGTTGGTGACCAATCCGGAACGGCTGGTCCAAATTCGCCGCAACCGCCTGCTGGCGCTCAACCAGGCGCCCGACACCGATTATGTCGATCAGGACGCTGTCGCGCGCGAAACGGCCTATGCCCGGCGGATGTTTGCCGATAATGATTGGCCCGTGATCGACATGACCCGGCGCTCTATCGAAGAGGCCGCCGCCGCGATCATCAACATTTATGCCGAACGCCGAGGGGGTAAGCCATGAGCCTGATCCTTGCGTCCCAAAGCGCGGGCCGCCGGGCGATTCTGGCATCTGCTGGCGTCCCACATGAAGCACTGTCGGCACCGTGTGATGAAGATTTGGAAAAGGCCCGCCTGCGCGCGGCAGGGATGGATGCCGCGGGGCTTGCACAAGGGCTGGCCGACCTCAAGGCGCTGTCGGTTTCCGCCGAGCGGCCCGCCGCTTTTGTGCTGGGGTGCGACCAAACCCTTGCTTTGGAGACGGGCGAGATGTTCGACAAGGCCCCCAATCTGGACGCGCTGGCAGTGCAACTTGCCCAGCTTTCGGGCCGAACGCACAGCCTGTTTGCCGCAATGAGCATCGCGCGCGGCGGCGAGGTTATCTGGCGGCATTTGGACGAAGCCCGCATGACGATGCGCGCCTTATCGCCCGCTTTTATCGCGGACTATCTGGCCGCGGAGGGCGAGGGCCTGTTGTCGGGGGTGGGCGGCTATCGCATTGAAGGGCGTGGCATCCAGCTGTTCAAGACGGTAGAGGGCAGCCACTTCACCATTATCGGCCTGCCGCTGTTGCCGCTGCTCGCCTTTTTGAGAGAGACGGGACTAATCCGCCAATGACAAAGCCCTATGCCGAGGTCATCGGCGATCCGATCAAGCACAGCAAATCCCCGTTGATCCACGGTTTCTGGTTGGATGCGCTTGGGATTGAGGCGGACTATCGTGCCACCCATGCACACCCGAGCATTTGGCAGAGTTTATAGCTGATCGCCGGGCCGATCCCAACTGGCGCGGCTGCAACGTTACGCTTCCCCACAAGATTGCGGTGATGGACCATGTCGGAGATCCGGGGGATGTCCGAGCCAGCATCGGCGCGATGAATACGGTGGCACGCGATGAAGCCGGCGCGCTGTTTGGAACCAACACCGATGCGGGGGGCTTTTACGGCCCAATTGCGGATGTCCCCTTGGCCGGTGCCCCTGTGATCGTTGCGGGAACGGGCGGCGCGGCGCACGCGGTGTTGTTTGCCTGTTCGCGGATGGGCGTTGGCCCGGTCACGGTGCTTGCCCGTAATGCCCTGAAGGGGGCAGCCCTTCTGGCGCGCTTTGGCCTTAAGGGGGAGGTCAAGCCGATGGACGCCGCGCTGCCGCCGGCCCGGCTATTCGTCAACACCACATCGCTGGGCATGACCGGCCAACCCCCGCTTGAACCGGATTTGTCGCCGCTTCCCGATGATGCCGTGGTGTACGACATTGTCTATGCACCGCTTGTCACCCCATTGCTGGCCGCGGCTGAAGCGCGCGGTCTGGCGACGGTGGATGGGCTGGACATGTTGGTTGGGCAGGCCGCGATTGCCTTTGAGCTGTTTTTTGGGGCCGCCCCACCGCGCGACCGCGATGGGGACTTGCGCGCGCGGTTGCTCGCATGATCCGCATCGGCCTGACCGGCTCAATTGGCATGGGCAAGTCGGCCGTGTCGGCCATGTTCCGCCAAATGGGCGTGCCGGTGTTCGATGCCGATGCCGAAGTGCACAAGCTTCAAGGCCCCGGAGGCGCGCTTGTCGCGCGGATCGAGGCACATTTTCCCGGCACAACAGGCCCGATGGGCGTGGACCGGCAGAAATTGGGGGCAGCGGTTCTGGGCCATCCAGAGGCGCTCAAGGCGCTGGAACATATCGTCCATCCCGCCGTCTATCATGCCCGGCAGCGCTTTTTGCTGCGCAACCGTACCCGCCCGTTGGTTGTGCTGGATATTCCGCTGCTGTTTGAAAAGGGCGGGGCAAAGCAGGTTGACGTGACGGTTGTGGTCTCAGCCCATGGCTTTTTGCAGCGCCGCCGGGTGTTGCGCCGCCCCGGGATGACCGAGGCCAAGCTGCGTCACATTCGGCGTTTGCAGGTGCCTGACCATGTCAAACGCCAAAAGGCCGACCATATTATCGAAACGGGCACGTCATTGATCGAAACAAGGGCATCAGTTCGTCGTCTCGTCGCTTGCCTTCGCCAAAGAAAGCGTCGATAGTCCTGACGATGCGTGAAGTCGTTTTTGATACCGAAACGACAGGGCTCAACGCCGCTTCTGGCGATCGGCTTGTTGAAATCGGCTGTGTGGAACTGGTCAACCGGGTTGAGACCGGCCGGACTTACCATGCCTATTTCAATCCGGAACGATCCATGCCACCCGAAGCGCAGGCGGTGCATGGCCTGTCGGAAGCCTTTTTGGCGGACAAACCCCTTTTTGGCGATCTGGTCGAGGATCTGCTCGACTTTCTGGAGGACAGCCCGCTCGTCGCGCATAATGCCGCGTTCGATTTTGCTTTCCTTAATCATGAGCTGTCGCGGATCAACCGCCCAGACATTGCCCCCGCCCGGATGATCGACACTTTGTCGCTGTCGCGATCGAAATTCCCCGGCGCCAAACACAGCCTAGATGCGCTGTGCACCCGTTTCGGGGTCGATCGTTCGCACCGGATCAAGCATGGTGCGCTGGTGGATGCCGAATTGTTGGCTCAGGTATATGTGGAACTGACAGGCGGGCGGCAGATTGGTTTGGGCCTTGGTGAGGTCATAACGCCCCCGCTGTCCTTGCAAGAGACAGACTGCCGGATCCCGGCATCCCGCACGGCCGTTCGCCCTGCGCGCGCCCATGCGGCGAGCCCGGAGGAATTGGAACGGCACGCCGCCCTTCTTGCCAAAATCAGCGATCCCTTATGGTCACTGGGCCGCGATGAGGAGGATTTAGCCGTCGCTTAAAGTTGATTCCGACAAATCCGTTCCTAGCTAAGAGAGTGAAAGGAGAGAGATATGGAAATCCGCGTTTCGGGTCATCAGGTCGATACGGGGGAGGCTCTCCGCGCCCATGTCGGGGATCGATTGCAGGGGATCGCGACCAAATATTTTTCCCGCGCCCATTCAGCCCAAGCCACTTTTAGCAAGGGCCCGCACGACCATGGCTTTGTTTGCGACGTCATTATGCACGTTGTTAAAGGGGTGGTGTTGAAAGCCTCTGGCCATAGCCCGCATGAAGCGCATTTGGCCTTTGATGGCGCTGCAGACAAAGTCGAAAAGCAGCTGCGCCGCTATAAGCGCCGCCTGCGCGACGATCATAATGGCCCGACGGGCATCGTGCCACCTGAAGATAATGCCGCTTATACGGTGTTTGAGCCGATCGAGGCTGAAGAGGTTGCCCCCGAAGACAATCCCATCATCATCGCGGAAACGCGCGTTGACGTTCCAGAAGCAAGCGTTTCCGACGCCGTCATGATGCTGGACTTGCGCCACACCAACGCGATGTTGTTCAAAAATGCCGCCACCGGCATCTTCAACATGGTCTATCGCCGCAGCGATGGCACCATTGGCTGGGTGGAGCCCCAACAGGGCCGCTGATTTGGGGGGCGCTTGCGATGGCACAAGATTGTGCTAAGGCGCCCCCAAATTCCAGTCTGGACAAGATATGACAGAGATTGCTTCTCTTCTGGCCCCCGGTGCGGTGACGGCCGGGGCGCATATGGCGAATGCCAAGGCGCTGTTCCAGCATCTTGGGCAGGCGGCAGAGCGCTCTTATGGCTTGTCCGCCGTCGAGGTGATTGATCGCTTGACCGAACGCGAGCGATTGGGGTCAACCGGCTTTGGCGGAGGCGTTGCCATTCCGCACGGCAAGATTGATGGGCTTGACCAGGTGGTTGGCCTTTTCGTCCAACTGGCCGACCCAGTCGATGTAAAGGCGATTGACGATTTGCCCGTGGACCTCGTCTTTTGCCTCTTATCGCCGCCGGATGCGGGGTCTGAACATTTGAAGGCGTTGGCGCAGGTCAGTCGCTGGCTGCGGGATCGGGCATTTGTTGCCAAATTACGCGGCGCGGGTTCCGCCGACGCAATTTTTGCCTTGTTCGCCGCCAGCCAAACGCGCGACGCGGCCTGATCTGGCCTTGGCGCGCCCTATGACGCCGCGCCTTGCCACAGCCCTTTTCGTCAATGCGCTGATCCGGCGGGTGAACCAGTCCGGGGGCATGGCGGCTGTTCTGGCCAAGGGGGATGAAACCGCCGGTGCCTTGATCCTGATCACGCTGGAAAAGGGTTTAAACACAGGCATTTGGGCGCGAACCTTGACAGCCCAAGGCGCCTATGAATGGACGCAAGTAAACTCTCAAGTCATTGAAAATGAAGAAGAAATTAGGGATTTTTGTGCCCGGCGACGCGCGCAAGACCCGGATTTATGGATCGTTGAACTGGATATCCCACACGCCGCACAGTTTGCCGCAGAACTGGATGGTCAGAATTGACTTGAGTGTGCGCCGGTCGTTTTAGAACGCAGGTTCCATCGGCATCGCCGCGCCGCCGCCCGCCATTTCATTCTTGGGCTTTGGGTGCGAATGCAGACGGGGGAATGCGTCCGTCACGCCAAGTTTTGCGTGGCGAGGTTCAAACCTCTGCACATGACGATTCTACTATGCGACATGACTGGATAATCACGGCTCTGGCCGTTATCGCGCTTCCCGTTCAGGGGGCCTTGGCCTCCCTCACACCGGCCCGACCCGATATTGCACCCGGCTTTTCTGAAGGGATTTTCCCCCGCCCCGTCGCCTCCGCACCGGCCCTGCCACCCCCATCGCCGCAAGACCTTGCCGACTTGGTTAGCCAATATGAGGGCGACCGCCCCCTAGAGCCAGAGATGGACTGTCTCGCGACGGCTGTATATTTTGAGGCGAAAAGCGAACCGCTGGATGGCCAATTGGCGGTGGCACAGACCATTCTCAACCGCACCCGCTCTGGCCGGTTTCCGACAACAATTTGCGGCGTCGTCTTGCAGCCCCGGCAGTTTTCCTTTGTCCGCGGCGGCGCTTTTCCGACGGTGGCCCGTGACAATCGGCAATGGCAGACTGCGCAGGCCATTGCCCATATTGCCGTCCATGGCCTATGGACGGCCTCTGTTGATGACGCGCTTTATTTTCACGCCCGGCACCGCCAGCCCGGCTGGCGGCTGGAGCGGATCAGCGCGCTGGGCAACCATATTTTCTATCGGTGACCGGCTGCCAAACGAAGCAGCCTTCCAACGCCACCCTTTTCTCCACCGCCCTTTTCTATTGCCCGGCATCGTGACAAGACGGACCGCATGACTGGCGATACAGACCCCCTATTGGCCGCCGATGTGGTGCGCGGTGTTTTGCGGATGCTGTATCGGCACGATTTTCTGGGCGTGCCCGAAGTGCCGTTGGGCAATGGCCGCCGGGCCGATATCATGGCACTGGGCCCCAAAGGGGAAATCCTGATCGTCGAAGTGAAGGTCTCACGTGCGGACTTGCTGGGCGACGCGAAATGGCCCGATTATCTGGACTATTGCGACCGTTATTTCTGGGCGGTGCCACAGGGCTTTGACATCAGCCTGTTTGACCGCGCGGTGCTGGCACCGCAAGCAACAGGGCTTATCGTGGCCGACCGCTATGACGCTGCCATTTTGCGTGAGGCGGAGACAGCCAGCTTGGCTGGCGCGCGGCGCAAGGCAGAAACGCTGCGCATGGCACGCATGGCGGCCCGCCGGATGATGGCGATGTCGGCCATTTTGGATATTGATCTGGGCAGCGCCTAACGGTCAGGCGGCGTGGTACCAGTGGACGCCATCCACCGTGTCGCGTCGTGCCCGGCCATCGGCACGCAGCCGGTGGAGATGGGCAATCGCCTCGCCTGTCGCCAGATCGCGATTATGGCCGCCAATCGGGCGGTTGAACAACAAGGGGAAGCAATCCACCGCCCGCAAAGGCCGCACCTTCAGTTCGGCATGGACCTGATCCAGCCGACGATGATGTTCATCGCGCAAGGCGATCAGCCTTGGGTGCAGACCGTAAAAAGGTTCGCCATGGGCCGGGCAAACCAAAAGGTCGGCCGGGAGGTGCAGCAACCGATCAATCGAGGTCAGCCAATCGCCCAAAGGATCTGATTCGGGCTCGGACAGGTTGACTGAAACGTTGGAACTGATCCGCGGCAAAACCTGATCGCCCGATACCAGAACGCCAGTTGTTTCGTTCAGCAAACAGGCGTGTTCCGGGCTATGACCAGAACCCACGACCACGCGCCATTGATGGGCCCCCATATCCAGCACATCGCCTTCGGCAATCCGGCGATAGCTGACGGGCATTTCAAAAACCATTTGCGCAAAGCGGCCCCATCCCTTGCCCGCCATTTCAGCAACCGTGTCCGCATCCCAACCCGCGCCGCGCTGCATCTGGTGATAGGCAAGTGGCGCTTCGTCGCGGACATCGGCAATCAGCATCCGCGCGGTCAGCCATTCCCCGCGGGACATCCATAAATCGGTATCAAATTTTTTGCACAGCCAGCCTGCTAGGCCGATATGGTCCGGGTGCAAATGGGTGCCGAAGACACGGGTAATCGGGGTTTCGGCCAGATCACCTGCAAAAAGGGCTTTCCAGGCATCGCTGCATTCACGCAGCAGCATCCCCGAATCGACCACAGCAAAGCCCTGATGATCATCCAGCAGCCAGCTGTTGATATGGCCCAAAGAGCCAGGCATCGGAATGCGCGCCCAGCTGATCCCGTCTGCGATGCGATGTAGCTTGCCCGGCCCCGGCGCGAAATCGCCCCAGGGATAGGTCAGCCCTGCACTGCTGGTGGCCGTGAAGCTTTCATCGGCCGTCAGCGAGGCGTCAGGCGAAACCGACTCAGGCGTCGGCTTGTCCACCAAGCTCGGCCTCCGCCGCCGCGGCTGCGGCGTCCGCGGCACGGACTGCGGCGTCACGCTCGGCCCGCAATTCTTCGATCAGCGCGGCACGATCGCCCTCAAGGCGCGTGTCTTCCACCGCCTTGATGCCCTTCATCTTGGCGGCCTTGGCAACGGTTGCGTCCAGTTCCCGCTGCGAACACAGGCCCAAAGCGACCGGATCCTTGGGGGTGATGTCGGCAATGTTCCAATGCGTCCGTTCGCGGATCGCCTGAATCGTGTTGCGCGTCGTGCCGATCAGCTTGCCGATCTGCCCGTCTGACAATTCGGGGTGGTTGCGGATCAACCATGCCACGCCATCCGGCTTGTCCTGCCGTTTAGACACCGGCGTGTAGCGCGGGCCCTTGGTCCGGGTGGGGGCTTCCGGCGCCTTCACCATGACCAGATCGTAATTGGCGTCAGCTTGACCCTTTTCGATCTCCGCCATCGTCAACTCGCCCGCACGGACGGGATCGCGGCCCATCAGCTTGGTGCCAGAGGTTTCATCGGCGATCGCCTGAATTTCCAAAATGTGCAGGCCGCAAAAACGGGCAATCTGCTCAAAGGTCAGCGCGGTATTGTCGACAAGCCATGCGGCGGTCGCGTGCGGCATGAGCGGCTGGGCCACGGGGATTCTCCAAAAATAATGAGGGCCGCCCCATCGGAGCGGCCGGACCTATGCGGTCGATCTAGTCGCGCTTGGCCCGAAGGGCAAGCGTTTCGGTGGGATAGCGCCCGATAAGCTGATTATCCGTCTTGATTTGAAATCCAATTCTCGTCACGCTTGCGGCCTAACCCGAAGGAGAGACGGATGTCGGCTGCCCCAAAACTGCCCCAAGAGATCGCCACGGCCCTTACCGATCCCAAAGCCTATGGCGAATGGAACGGCCTGCTCGATCACTTTGCATGGGCCCGCCAAAATGCGCCCCTCGCGGTGGCAGAGGCAGCCGGGTTTGACCCGTTCTGGGCGGTAACGCGCCATGCCGACATCATGGAAATCAGCCGCAACAACAAATTATTTGCATCGGGCGTGCGCCAAACCACGCTGACCCAGTCGGTCATCGATCAGGTTGTGCGCAGCCAAATCCCCGACGGCCATTTGGTCCGCTCGCTGGTCCAGATGGATGCCCCCGACCATATGAAATACCGGCTGCTGACGCAGACCTGGTTCATGCCGAAGAACCTCCGCACGCTGGAAGACCGCATCCGCGAGATCGCGCGCGAAACGGTGGAACATATGCTGTCCTTGGGCGGGGAATGCGATTTCGCGCAGGATGTGGCGCTGCATTATCCGCTGCACGTTGTGATGAACATTCTGGGCGTGCCACGCGAAGATGAGCAGCGGATGCTGTTGCTGACGCAGCAATTGTTCGGCTCTACCGACCCCGAGCTGAACCGCGCACGCGCCGAAATCACCGATCCCATGCAGGGCCTTCAGATGCTGCAGATGGTGGTTGCCGACTTTGAAAATTATTTCAAACAATTGACGGAGGATCGCCGCCGCAGCCCGCAAGCGGATGTGGCGACCGTTCTAGCCAATGCCACCGTCAATGGCGCGCCGATCCCGGATCGGGAATTGAACAGCTATTACATCATTGTCGCAACCGCGGGGCATGATACGACCTCCGCCTCGACAGCCGGCGCGATGATGGAATTGGCGCGCAATCCGGCGCTGTTTGAGCGCTATCGTGCGGCTGAAACCGATAAAGCGGGCCTGATTGAGGAGGCCGTGCGCTGGACGACCCCGGTGCAGCACTTCATGCGCTCTGCCACCGAAGACACCGAAATTGGCGGCCAGAAGATCAAGGCCGGCGACTGGATGATGCTGTGCTATATTTCGGGCAACCGGGATGAAGCCGTGTTCGCAGATCCGATGACCTTCAACCCGGACCGCACGCCCAACAGCCAGATTGGCTTTGGCTTTGGTGGCCATGTCTGTTTGGGCCAGCATCTGGCGCGCATGGAAATGCGGATTTTGATGGAAGAGCTTTTGCCGCGCCTGAAATCTGTTGAGCTGGCCGGCGAACCCGCGCGGGCCGAATCGATCTTTGTCAGCGGCCTGAAGCGCCTGCCGATCCGGTTCAAGGCGGCGTAGGGGATCCATGTCATTGCGAGCGCAGCGAAGCAATCCAGAAGGCTAGGCGTTCAAACTAGATTGCTTCGCTGCGCTCGCAATGACGAGATTATTTTGCTGGAAAGATTCGGAAGGCAAAACTTACCCCCGGCCGCGATAGCCCGGGACGTCTTGATCGGGGATCCAGACGCCCTTGGGCGGTTCGCCCGATTGCCAGAATACGTCGATGGGAATGCCGCCGCGCGGATACCAATAGCCGCCAATGCGCAGCCAGACCGGCTTCATTTCGGCGAACAGGCGTTGGCCGATGCCGACGGTGCAATCCTCGTGAAAGCCCGCATGGTTGCGGAACGCCCCCAAGAACAGCTTCAACGATTTAGATTCCACGATTGTGGCGCCGGGCACATAGTCAATGACAAGATGCGCAAAGTCTGGCTGGCCGGTCACCGGGCAGAGCGATGTGAATTCCGGCGAAACGAAGCGCACCAGATAAGGTGACCCGGGCCGAGGGTTGGGCGGATAGTCGAGCACCGCCTCTTCGGGGCTTGCCGGAAGCGCGCTGACCTGACCAAGATGCTTAAGTGTCATGACGCCTCCTTTACGCTAGGTGGCCGTAAATGACCACTCTTATCCCAGTGCTGGGGGACCAGCTTTCGTTCAGTCTGTCGGCGCTTCAAGGGGCGGATCCGGCGACAAGCGTGGTCCTGATGATGGAGGTGGCCGAAGAAACGGTCTATGTCCGCCACCATAAACGCAAGATCGCCTTCATCCTGTCCGCCATGCGCCACCATGCTACGGCGCTGCGCGCAGCGGGCTGGACGGTCGATTATATCGGTTTGGAGGATCCCGAAAACAGCGGCAGCTTTACCGGCGAAGTCACGCGTGCGGTCGCGCGTCACGGCGTCACCGCGATCCGCGTAACAGAGCCGGGCGAATGGCGGGTGCGCGAAGCCATGGCGGCCTGGTCGGCGCAGCTTGGTTTGCCGGTCACCATCTTGGACGACACACGCTTTGTCGCGCCCCCCGGCTTTTTCGCGGGCTGGGCACAGGGCCGCAAACAGCTGCGCATGGAATATTTTTACCGCGAGATGCGGCGTATGACGGGTCTGTTGATGGCAGGCGATGCGCCGATGGGCGGCCAGTGGAATTATGATGCTGAAAACCGCAAGCCCGCCGAGGCGCGGCTCTTCATCCCCCGCCGCAGGGGGACAGAGCCTGACGCCGCGACCCAAGAGGTCTTGACGCTGGTCGCGGCGCGTTTTGCCGACCATCCCGGGCAATTGGAGGGGTTTGACCTAGCGGTGACGCGCGAAGGGGCCTTGGCCGAAATGGCCCGCTTTATGGCCGAGGCGATGCCGCAATTTGGGGATTATCAAGATGCGATGCTGACGGGCGAGCCTTTGCTGTGGCATTCCTTGCTGTCGCCCTATCTTAATGTCGGGTTGCTGGATCCGCTGGAGGTCTGTCGCGCGGCAGAGGCGGAATATGCAGCGGGCCGTGCGCCGCTGAATGCGGTGGAAGGCTTTATTCGCCAGATCATTGGCTGGCGGGAATATGTGCGCGGGATTTATTGGTGGGCCGGGCCGGATTATGCCAAGCGCAACGCCCTGGGCGCCACGCGGCCGCTGCCGGATTTTTATTGGACCGGCCAAACCGAGATGCGCTGCCTTGCAGAGGCGATCGGCCAGACGTTGGCGCTGGGCTATGCGCACCACATCCAGCGGCTAATGATTACCGGCAATTATGCCTTGTTGGCCGGGGTCGATCCACACGACGTCCATTCATGGTATCTGGCGGTCTATCTCGATGCCTTTGAATGGGTGGAACTGCCCAATACATTGGGCATGAGTCAATTTGGCGATGGCGGGCTGTTGGCGTCCAAGCCCTATGCCGCCTCTGGCGCTTATGTGGATCGGATGTCGGATTATTGCGGCAACTGTGCCTATGACGTGCGCCAGAAAACGGGACCAAAGGCCTGCCCGATGAATGCGCTTTACTGGGATTTTCTGGCGCGCAACCGGGATCAGCTGGGCCGCAATGTTCGGCTGGCCATGGCCTATCGCAATTGGGACCGGATGGCGGAAGATCAGCAACGCGCCTTGCGAGCCAGCGCAGCGGTGCATCTGACGCGTCTCGACGCAGGCGATGCTTCGGGCTAGCCTTGGGTTTCAAGAACTCAGGAGACACAGGCTATGGATTCGCTCGTCACGACCGATTGGCTCGCCAAGGAACTGGGCGCATCTGATTTGCGCGTTGTCGATGCCACGCTGTTTTTGCCCAGCGATAACCGAAACCCGCAGGCCGATTATGAGGCAGCGCATATTCCCGGTGCGGTTTTCATGGATTTGGCCGAGATTGTTGATGCCAGCTCTCCCCTGCCGATGATGCTGCCCAAGGCCGAAAAATTCGCCAGCCGGATGCAATCGCTGGGGCTGGGCGATGGCAGCCGCATCGTCTTGTATGACAACAGCCCCTATAAAAGCGCTTCGCGCGCCTGGTGGATGTTGTCCGAGGTGTTTGGCGCGCATGGGGTTGCCATATTGGATGGCGGTTTTGCCAAATGGCAGGCCGAAGGGCGGCCGGTAGAAAGCGGCAAGCCCAGTATTCGCCACCGCCACTTCACCGTCTGGAAAAACGAAAAAGCGGTGCGCGACAAGACGCAGATCCTTGCCAATCTGGACAGCGGTGCGGAACAGATTGTCGACGCGCGCGGCGCGGCCCGCTTTACCGGCGACGAGGGGGATCCCCGGCCCAATGTGGCCAAGGGCCATATCCCAGGCAGCTTCAACCTGCCTTATGGCCAGTTGTTCAACGCCGATGGCAGTTGGAAGCAGGGCGATGATTTGCGGCAAGCCTTTGAGGCCGCGGGTATCGACCTGTCCCGCCCGTTGGTCGCCAGCTGCGGGTCCGGCCTGACGGCGGCCAATATCGTCTTTGGCGCGCATCTTTTGGGCAAGACGGATATCGCCCTTTATGATGGCAGCTGGTCCGATTGGGGTAGCGATCCAGATACGCCCAAGGCGCTGGGTGCGGCCTGAGGAGTAAGCGGCACCCCCGCCCTATTCTCCCCAGATGACAGGGCGGGTCCCGCCCGCTAGACACGGCCTATGGCTGACGATCCCAAGACCCGCCCCGAAACGCGCCTGATCCATGCCGGGCGCCGCAAGGCGTGGACGCATCTAGGCGATGGTGCGGGCGGCATTGTCAATCCGCCGGTCTGGCGAGCGTCGACCATTCTCTATGAGGATGTCGCGCATCTTAAGCAGGGGACGCAGGCCAACCGCGATGGCCAGCTTTTTTATGGGCGGCGCGGAACGCCCACCCAATGGGCGCTGGCCGAGGCGATTACCGACATGGAGCCGGGGGCGGAGGGCACGATGCTCTATTCCTCGGGCGTGGCGGCGGTCACCGGGGCGTTGCTGTCGGTCCTAAAACCGGGGGACCATCTGCTGATGGTCGATTCCGCTTATGATCCGACGCGCAATTTCTGCGAGGGGTTCCTGAAAAGCTGGGGGGTCGAGACCAGCTATTACGACCCGATGATCGGTGCCGGGATCGCTGATCTGATGCGGCCCAATACGCGGGCGATTTTCCTCGAATCGCCGGGCAGCCTGACCTTTGAGGTGCAGGACGTGCCCGCCATTGTGGCAGCGGCCAAGGCGCAGGGCGCGCGCACCTTGATGGATAATACTTGGGCGACGTCGCTCTATTTTTCGGCGCTGGATAAGGGGGTCGATCTCGTCATTACCGCCGCCACCAAATATCTGGGTGGGCATAGCGATGCGATGATGGGCGCGGTCACCACCCACAAGGCGTGCTGGATGAGCCTGCGCCGGACCGCCCAAATGCTGGGCCATTTTGTCGGCGCGGATGATTGCTATCTTGTGCTGCGGGGCTTGCGCACCTTGGCGCTGCGCCTGAAACAGCATGAAGCCAGTGCGGTGCAGATCGCCCACTGGCTTGAAACGCGGGACGAGGTGGCGCGCGTGCTGCATCCGGCCCTGCCCTCCAGCCCGGGCCATCAGCTGTGGCGGCGCGATTTTACGGGGGCGAGCGGGCTGTTCAGCTTTGTCCTGCAAGGCGGCGATGCAACCGCCCGCGCGGCCCTGATCGATGGGCTGGCGCATTTTGGCATCGGCTATAGCTGGGGTGGCTATGAAAGCCTCGCCCTGCCGGTCGACCCGGAAAACTACCGGACGGCAACGCGCTGGCAGGCCGAAGGCCCCGTGGTGCGCCTGAGCATCGGGCTGGAACATCCCGACGATCTGATCGCCGATCTGTCGGCCGGGCTGGACCGGTTCCGCGCCGCCTGCGGTTGAGCCTATTTCTTCAGACTGTCGCGGATGTCGCGCAGCAGCAAAATCTCTTCAGGCGTTGGCGCCGCGGCTTCGGGCTTTGGCATCAGCTTGTTCGCCCAGCGCACGATCAGGAAGATCACAAACGCCATGATCAGGAAGTTGATGAGCGCGGTTACGAAACTGCCATAAGCAAAAACCCCAATGCCCGCCGCCTTGGCCTCGGCCAAGGTGGTGATCGCTTTGGTGCCGGGATCGCCCAGCAGAATGAAGTGGCTGGAAAAATCCACACCACCCCCCGTTACAAGCCCGATGATTGGCATCAAAATATCATCGGTGAACGAGGTGATGATCTTGCCAAAGGCCGCCCCGATGATGACACCCACGGCCAAATCCAGCACATTGCCCCGGTTCACAAAGGCCCTGAATTCCCCCCACATCAGCCAATCCTTCCCAAGTGTTCGACATATTCATGCCAGATTGGCATCATTATGCAAGGCAGTTGCGCAACGACAGGCGCGACCCTATCTTTTGACCATTGCCCCTTTGCTTGAGGTTGATGTTTATGACCCGTGCCTTTTCCCGTCTTGGCCTTGCCCTTGTTCCGGCCGCGCTTGCGCTCTCGGGCTGTGGTCTCAACAGCGTGCCCACCGCCGAAGAAAACGCCAAGGCCAAATGGGCGAATGTGCAGGCCGATTATCAGCGCCGCGCGGACCTTATCCCCAATTTGGTGGAAACGGTGAAGGGTTATGCCAAGCAGGAACAATCCGTGCTGGTGCAGGTGACAGAAGCCCGCGCCAAGGCAACGTCGGTCCAATTGTCTGGCGCCGACCTGAGCAACCCGGCCAAGGTCCAGCAGTTCCAGCAGGCCCAAGGCCAGTTGAGCGCCGGGCTGGGGCGTTTGTTGGCCTCGGTCGAAGCCTATCCGGATCTGAAGTCGAACGAGAATTTTTTGGCCCTCCAATCGCAACTGGAAGGCACGGAAAACCGCATCAATATTTCGATCAAGGATTATAACGAGGCGGTGCAAGCCTATAATACGACAATCCGCACTTTCCCCGACGCGGTGGGTGCCAAGCTGATTTATGGTGCGCAGCCAATGACGCCCTATCAGGCAACGGCCCCCAATGCGGACCGCGCGCCGCAGGTGAAGTTCTGACCCGGCCCGGCCGGGGGGCTGCGCCTTTTGGGCGTGCCCTGCTTGTCTTTTTGGGCCTGATGCTTGCGCCCTTGGCGGCGCGGGCGCAGGATTTTCCAAAACCCAATAACACGCATGTCGTGGATGCGGCCAATCTGCTGGACGCGCCCACCGAAGCGGCGCTGGACGCGCGGCTGGCCGGATTTGAAAAACAGACCGGTCGGCAGTTTGTTGTCACGACGATCCCCGATTTGCAGGGCTATCCGATTGAGGACTATGGCTATCGCTTGGGACGCGCCTGGGGCGTTGGGTCAAAAGACAAGGATGACGGCGTCCTTTTGATCGTTGCGCCCAAGGACCGCAAGGTGCGCATAGAAGTTGGCTATGGGCTGGAGCCTGTGCTGACCGATGCCTATGCCAGCGTCATCATCAACCGCGCGATCGTTCCCAAGTTCAAGGCTGGCGATTATCCGGGCGGCATCCTGGCCGGGGCGGATGCGGTGATGGCGCAATTGCAGCTTCCCCCCGAAGAGGCCACTGCCCGGATGAAAGCGGCTGAGGCCGATGCTGCGCCCCACAAAGGCGGGGGTCTACCCGTCGCGCTTATCTTTTGGGGCTTCATCCTGATGTTCGTTGTTTTACCGGCACTATTTGGTGGACGGCGCGGGCGCCGCTTTGGGGGAGGTCTTCCCATTGTCATTTGGGGCCCGGGCGATTTTGGCGGCGGCCAAAGCGGGGGCTTTGGCTCTGGCGGCGGCTTTGGAGGATTTTCGGGTGGCGGCGGCAGCTTTGGCGGCGGCGGCTCTTCGGGGAGTTGGTGATGACAGGGCGGGTTGAGCTGAGTGCAGCAGATCAGGCGCGGATCAGCGCCGCCGTCCATGCCGCAGAAAGTGGCACGTCGGGTGAAATTGTGACGATCCTATCGGACCAATCGGATGATTATGCCGATATTGCGCTGTGGTGGTCGGCGGGCGTTGCGCTGTTGGCGTTGGCGGTCTTGTGCGTGATACCTGATTTTTATCTGGGGCTTGTGGATCGCGCCTTGGGTCGCTGGGCAGTGGAATGGACACCGCGCGCGGTGCTGGAATTGGCGCTGACAGTTGCCAGCCTGAAATTCATCGGGATGTGGGGACTGCAACTGTGGCGGCCCTTGCGGCTGTGGCTGGTCCCGGCGTCGGTCAAATCGGCGCGGGTGCGCCGGCGTGCGGTGCAGTGCTTTCGCACAGCGGCAGAGCGGCGGACCACCGGGCGGACCGGCATTCTCCTGTATCTCTCTCTGGCCGAACATCGCGCCGAAATTGTTGCCGATGCGGCCATCCATGCCCGGGTCGATCCCCAAGAATGGGGTCAGGCCATGGCCGATCTCATTGGGCCTGTGCGCGACGGCCGGATCGCCGATGGCCTGATTGCCGCGATTGGCGATGTCAGCAAGGTATTGGCCGCCCACTTGCCCCGCGCCACTGATGATGTGAATGAACTGCCCGACCGGATCATCGCGCTATGAGCCAAGACGACGCGCCCGAAGCCATTGTCTGGCAGGGCAAGTTCATCACCGCCAAAACGCGCGGAAAATGGGAATATGTATCGCGTGCCCGCGGCATCAAGGCGGCGGTCATCCTCGCGATGGAACAGGGCCATGTCCTTTTGGTGGAACAGTATCGCGTGCCGCTGGGCGCGCCCTGCCTTGAATTGCCTGCAGGACTGGTTGGGGATGAGCGGGTGGGCGAAGCGGTGGCATCCGCTGCTGCCCGCGAACTGGAAGAAGAAACCGGCTATCGTCCGGCGCGGGTCGAGATGATCGGCGAATTTTATTCCTCGCCCGGCATGGTCAGCGAAAGCTTCTACCTTGTGCGGGCGGAAGGGCTGGAAAAGGTGGGCGATGGCGGCGGCGTGGAGGATGAAGCGATCCTTGTCCACCGCGTGCCCTTGGCCGGGCTGGCGGACTTTATGGCCGCCAAGCGCGCGGAAGGCTGCGCGATGGACGTTAAGCTTTTGATGCTGTTGGGGCCGCAACTGTTGGCGGAACCTTCCCAGCCCTAAAGCCTACAGCGAAATCTTAGCGGAAATTGTCGGCGTAGCTCTGCAGCTTCAGAACGCGCGGAGCGGCGGGAACGACGTGATAGGCAATCCCGTTCTTTTCCGCATAGGCTTTGGCCGCGTCCAGCGTCGGGAAATTCAGCGTCACCTGCGTCCGGGTGTCGCGCGATCCTGCCCAGCCCATCAGCGGATCGGGCCGCTGGGCGTCTTCGCGTTCGAATTCGAGCTGCCAGCTGCCGGTGCCATGGCGGCCGGATTGCATGGCGTTCTTGGCTTTTTGAAGGATGCGTGCCTGCGTCATGGCCGCCCTTTCCCTCAATCTTGCCCGCTGATCAAGGAGAATTACGCATCGGCGCGTCTTCGGCGCTAGCTGCGTGCTTGGGCCTTTTTGGTCTTGAGGCTGGCGGTGGCCTGTGCGGGATCGTCGGGCCAATTATGCTTGGGATAGGCGCCCCGCATGTCCTTGGCGACATCGCGCCAGCTGCCCGCCCAGAAACCGGGCAAATCCTGCGTTGTCTGGATGGGGCGTCCGGCCGGCGAGGTCAGCGACAGGCGCAGCGGCACGCGGTTGGGCCCAATCACGGGATGTTCGGATAATCCGAACAGCGCCTGCACGCGCAGTTCCACCAGCGGCCCGCCTTCGGCGCCATAATCAATTGCATGGGTCGTGCCTGCCGGTGAGGTGAAGCTGGCGGGCGCCAGCCGATCAAGCGCTTGTTGGCCGTCCCAGCCAAGCAGGCCGCGCAGCGCGTCCACCAGCGCGCTTTCGTTCACTTCTGCCAAGCGACGTTTCCCGGCCACCAAAGGGGCCAGCCACAGATCAAGGTTGGCCATCAACGCGGTATCCTCCAGCGCGTCCAGCCCGGCATATTTGGCGCGGGTGCGCAGCCGCGTTGCTGCCACGGGCCAGTCGATCACGGTCAAGCCATAGGTGCGCACGCCCTCCACCAAGGCTGCCGCGATATCTTCCGGACTGACCTTGCTATCCTGCCCCTTGGCCAGCGTGATCGCCCCCAGATGCCGACCGCTTTCGGCACGCACGCCGCCGCTTGCTGGGTCAAATCGCAGCTGCGTGCCCGACCGGATCTGATTGGCAAATAGCGTTTCAAGGGTCGTCAGATCGCTTGGAATGGCCGAAAGGATACGGGCCCCTGAGGCGGCCCCCTGAATATCGGCGACGGCCAGCCATTCCGCGCGGGCGAGGGGCGAGCTTGGGTCAAGCCGAAAGCCTCGGCCCCCAACACTGATCCAGTTTTCGCCGCTGGCATCACGCCGTTTTGCAACCCGGTCTGGAAAGCCCAGCGCGATAATGGCATCCGGGCCAAGCGGGGCGCTGGACGTTTCAGAAACGGCTGCCCGGGCAAGCTTTTCCCAACGCTGAGCCAGCTTGCGAGCGGCCTCTGCGCGGGGCCCTTTTTCCCGCTGCCAGCGCGTGCGGCGGGTTTCCAGATCGACATCCGATCCACCAAGGCCCCGCTCGGACAAAAGGACGGCCAGTTCGGCTGCCATTTGCGCGGCACCATGAGCGGCGGCGGTCAGCAGCATATGCGCCAGCCGCGGCGCCATCGGCAATTGGGCCAGCGCCCGGCCATGGGCTGTCGGTCGGCCATCGGCATCAAGTGCGCCCAGCGCCGTCAAGCGCGCCCGCGCCTCCGCCAGCGCAGCGGCGGGCGGGGGATCCAGCCAATTGAGCTGCGCTGGATCGGCGACGCCCCAGATGGCGCAATCCAGCAACAGCGGCGACAGGTCTGCTTCCAAGATTTCCGGCGGATCATAAGGCGGCAGACCCGCCGTCGCGGCCTCTTCCCACAGCCGATAGGCAATGCCCGGAACTTGTCGGGCGGCGCGACCGGCGCGCTGGGTTGCGGCGGCTTGGCTGACGCGCTCCGTCACCAGTCGGGCCACACCTGCGGCGCGATCATAGCGCGCGCGCCGGGCCAGCCCCGAATCAATCACGATCCGCACGCCGTCAATGGTCAGGCTGGTTTCCGCAATCGCGGTGGCCAGGATGACCTTGCGGTCCGCGCCCTTTATCAAGGCGGCGCGCTGCTCTGCCGGGTCAAGGCTGCCATGGAGGCGATGGACCTGCGCGGCAACGCCCGTCAGCCTTTCCGCCGTGCGCTCAATTTCGCCGACGCCGGGCAAAAAGGCGAGCACATCGCCGGCTTCTTCGGCCAAGGCGCGGCGGATGGCGGCGGCCATCTCCTCTTCGATCCGCGCTTCGGCCCGGCGCCCCAGATGGCGCAGGGTCAGCGGAAACATCTTGCCCGCGCTTTCAAGGATGGGCCCCTTGAGCAGATTGGCAAAGCGGCGGCCGTCCAGCGTTGCCGACATGGCAACAAGGCGCAGATCAGGCCGGAGCCCGGCTTGCGCATCCAGCGCCAGCGCCAGCCCGAAATCGCTATCGAGGCTGCGTTCATGCACTTCGTCAAACAGCACCGCGGACACACCCGCCAATTCCGGATCGGCCTGAATGCGGTTGCGAAAAATGCCTTCGGTCAAAACCAGAATGCGGGTTTGGGCAGAGTGGCGACTTTCAAGCCGCGTTGCATAGCCAACCAGCCCGCCAGGGGCTGAACCCAGGAGGTCAGCAATCCGTTCGGCGGCTGCGCGCGCGGCAAGTCGACGCGGTGACAAAAGCAGAATTTGTCCGGTGCACCAGCTTTCCGCCAAGAGGGCAGGCGCTACACAGGTTGTCTTGCCCGCACCGGGCGGTGCGACCAGCACAGCATTGGGCCCGGCAGTAAGCGCCGCTAAGAGCTGTGGCAGAACATCTTGAATCGGAAGCGTCACGGGCCCTTAATAGGCGCGCGCGATCGCAAATTCGACTGCTTCAACAAGCGCGGCCTTGGCCTTGGAAGGGGGGAACATCCCCAAGGCATCAATCGCGCGGCGACCATAGAGCCGGGCCTTTTCGAAAGTGTCCGCAATCGCGCCCGTTTGCACCAGCAAGGTCTGGGCATAGGCCAGATCGGCATCGGATACGCGGCGGCCTTCCATGGCGTCTGTCCAGAAACGGCGATCGTCGGCAGAGCCGCGGGCAATGGCCAGGATAACGGGCAGCGTCATCTTCCCATCGCGGAAATCATCGCCCACGCCCTTGCCCATCGTTGCGGTGTCCGACGCATAATCGATCGCATCGTCGACGAGCTGAAACGCAATACCCAGATTGCGACCATAGGCATCCAGCGCAAGCTCCACCGTTTCATCCCGTTCGGCAATCACCGCGGAGATGCGGCAAGCCGCGGCAAACAGGGCGGCCGTTTTGGACCCGATAATGTCGAGATACTGGTCTTCGTTGGTTGCCACCTGCCGCTGGGCTGTCAGCTGATTGACCTCGCCCTCCGAAATGACGGCGCTGGCGTTGGACAGGATTTTCAGGACCTTCAGACTGCCATCTTCCACCATCAGCTCAAAAGCGCGGCTGAACAGGAAATCCCCGACAAGCACGCTGGCGGAATTGCCCCAGATGATGTTGGCCGTCTTGCGGCCGCGCCGCATATCCGAATGGTCGACGACATCATCGTGGAGCAGCGTTGCTGTATGAATGAACTCCACCGAAGCCGCGAGCTTATACTGGCGCGTACCCGGATAATCGAGCAGCGACGAGGTTGCGAGCGTCAGCATGGGGCGCATCCGCTTGCCGCCACTGGCGATCAAATGACCCGACAGTTCGGGGATCAGCGGGATCTGCGACTGCATGCGATCCAGAATGACGGCGTTGACCTGATTCATCCCCGACGCGACAAGCGCAATGATCGGATCGAGTGAGGGCGCCGCAGACGCCGATAATCTATGAATACTAGCCGTCATAAAGGGCGCATTGGCCCCGCTTCGTTACAAAGGCAAGAAGAACAGACTTGCATCGTAACGCTTTTCGGGAAACGAGAGACAAGATGAGCGACGAAACCCTGAAACGATACCGGGAAAGCATCGATAATATTGATGCGGCCCTGATTTATATGCTGGCTGAGCGATTCAAGATCACCCAGCAAGTGGGCGAACATAAGGCGAAGACCGGCCTGCCCGCCGCCGATTCGGGTCGCGAGAAACGCCAGATTGAACGGCTGCGCCGATTGGCGACCGAAGCGAATCTGGACCCGGAATTTTCGGAAAAATTCCTGCGCTTCATCATCGATGAAGTGATCCGGCACCACCAAAAGATCAAGAATGGCGGCTAACGCGCCACGCAAGGTTAAGACCTTACGCTGAATCCCATTGTCGCGCGGGCCTTCGCACCCTAGCTAGGGGGGATGGCAGATCCTTATGTGACATTGGGGGTGGCAAAAGGCGCAAGCGAAGCCGACATCAAAAAGGCCTATCGCAAGCTTGCCAAAGAGCTGCACCCCGACACCAATCGCGACAACCCCAAAGCGGCCGAGCGTTTTTCGCAGGTGACGGCGGCCTATGACCTTTTGTCTGACAAGGACAAACGCGGCCAATTTGACCGAGGCGAGATTGATGAAAATGGCCAGCCGCGCAATCCTTTTGCCGGGGGCAACCCCTTTGGCGGCGGTGGCGGCGGCTTTCGCCAAGGCCCGGGCGGCTTTGAGTTTAATGCCGAGGGTGTCGATCTGGGCGACATTTTCGATGGCCTGTTTGGCGGGCGCGGGCGCGGCGGCCCGGGTGGCGGTTTTGGCCGACAAGCCCCACCCCAAAAGGGGCAGAATGCCGCTTTCCGCCTGAAGGTCTCGTTTGAGGATGCCGCCCGGCTTGCACCGCAGCGGATTACGCTGACCGATGGCAAGGCGATCGAATTGAAACTGCCCGCCGGGCTGGAAACCGGCACGCAGATGAAGCTGGCGGGCAAGGGCCACCCCGGCCCCGGTGGTCCGGGCGACGCGATCATCACGCTGGAACTGGGTACGCACCCCCATTTCACGCGCGATGGTGACCATGTTCGGCTAGACCTGCCCATCACGCTGGCCGAAGCGGTCAAAGGGGGGCCAGTTAAGGTGCCAACCGTCGATGGCCCGGTGATGCTCAACATCCCCAAGGGCGCCACCTCGGGCAAGACGCTGCGCCTGAAAGGGCGGGGCTTTACCGCCAAGGGTGGTGCGCGCGGCGACCAGCTGGTGACCTTGATGGTTGATCTGCCGACAGAGGATGCCGCGCTTCAAAGCTTTGTCGAAGGCTGGCAGGACAGCCGCAACCCCCGCGCCAAGCTGGGCGTTTAAGGGCCATGCGGCCGCAATCCCCGGAAACGCCTGAGGCCCGCCGCAGACATCCGGATGCCCACCCCAAAGGCCGGGGCTTGGCCGCGCTGTGCGGGCCGGGATCGCCGCTTTATGAAATTGGGCGGCGCGTTGCCTTGGGCGTGTACAGCGATGGTTTTGTCCATGCTGGAAACCTGGCTTATCTGACGCTGCTAACGGTTTTTCCCTTCTTCATCCTGATGGCCGCCGTGACCCAGTTGATGGGGCGGCCAGAGGAAAATCTGGCGGCGGTGCAATCCATGCTGGGCACCTTGCCCCCCGGCGTCGGCCAATTGATCGAAGGGGCGGCGCGCGAAGTCTTGCTGGCGCGCACGGGCCCTTTGTTATGGCTGGGCGCGATTGTCGGGCTGTGGACTGTCAGCGGCTTTATCGAGACGATCCGCGATATTCTGCGCCGGGCCTATGGCACGCGCTATGAACGCCCCTTTTGGCATTATCGGCTGGGGGGAATCCTGCTGGCCTTTGGCGCGGTCATCCTGATTCTCGCAGGCTTTGCCGCCCAGTTGGCGGTTACCGCGATTGAGGAAGTGGTGTTCCGTTTTCTGCCCGATGCCCGGCCCTTAATGTCCGTGCAAATTGGTTGGGCGTCGACGTCAATTGCGATTTTTTGCGGGTTGTTGGTGATTTTCTGGTCGCTTGCCCCAGCGCGTTATCGTGCCGGGCGTCACCCCAAATGGCCGGGCGCGCTGGTGACCACCTTGTGGTGGACCGCCTCTTTGGCGCTTTTGCCGCCCGCTCTCTCGCTGTTCGGCGGCTATGCGCTGACCTATGGCAGTCTGGCAGGCGTGATCATTGCCCTCTTGTTTTTCTGGATAGTCGGATTCGGGCTTGTTATTGGGGCACATCTAAATGCGGCGCTGGCCCATCCTGAGCCAGAAGAATCGCAGGAAGAGGGGCAGATCGGCAAGGCTTCAATCAGGGGCGAAGGGAAGAGTTGATGGCAGGATATATGGCCGGCAAGCGGGGCCTGATCATGGGGCTGGCAAATGATCGCAGTCTGGCATGGGGCATCGCCAAAAAGCTGCACGAAGAAGGGGCAGAGCTTGCCTTTTCCTATCAGGGCGAGGCCTTGGAAAAGCGCGTGCGCCCCTTGGCCGAAGAATTGGGCAGCGATTTCCTCATCGATTGCGACGTGTCCGACATGGCCGCGCTGGATACCGCCTTTGCAACGCTGGCCGCCCGCTGGCCAACGATTGACTTTGTCGTCCACGCCATCGGTTTTTCCGACAAGACGGAATTGCGCGGGCGCTATTGTGACACGACTCTCGACAATTTCCTGATGACGATGAACATCAGCGTCTACAGCTTCACGGCGGTGGCCAAGCGGGCGGCGGCGATGATGCCCAATGGCGGCTCGCTGGTAACCCTGACCTATTATGGCGCGGAAAAGGTTGTGCCGCATTACAATGTGATGGGCGTTGCCAAATCGGCGCTGGAAACCTCTGTCAAATATCTGGCGGTTGATCTGGGCCGCGACAATATCCGCGTGAACGCCATTTCCGCCGGGCCGATCAAGACGCTCGCCGCCTCGGGCATTGGCGACTTCCGCTATATCATGAAGTGGAATGAGCTGAATTCCCCGCTGAAGCGCAATACGACGATCGAGGATGTGGGGGGCGCTGGCCTTTACTTCCTGTCCGACCTGTCCGCAGGCGTGACAGGCGAGACCCACCATGTGGATTGCGGCTATCATGTCGTCGGCATGAAGGCGGAAGATGCGCCGGATATCGCGCTGAGCTGAGAGGGAAAGCAAGAGTGGGGCTTCGACGGGCTCAGCCCGGACGGGACGGGTGGGAATATTTCCCAAGAAACCAAATCCGTTCGGGCTGAGCCCGTCGAAGCCCTGTCCTGTTCTGTGCGCATTTCCTCAACCTTGCATTCCCGCACAAATCGCGGCATCGCGCTTCCATGAGCTTCAACACCTTTGGCCGCGTTTTTCGCTTCACCACTTGGGGGGAAAGCCATGGGCCGGCGCTGGGCGCGGTGGTCGATGGGTGTCCGCCGGGCCTAGCCCTGTCGGCGGAAGATATTCAGCCTTTTCTCGACAAGCGCCGCCCGGGCAGTTCGCGCTTCACGACCCAGCGGCAGGAGCCGGATGAAGTTCGCATCCTTTCTGGCGTGTTTGAAGGGCGGACAACAGGCACGCCGATCAGCCTGATGATCGAAAATGTCGATCAGCGGTCCAAGGATTATGGCGATGTCGCCAAAGCCTATCGCCCGGGCCATGCCGATTACAGCTATGACGCCAAATATGGCTTTCGCGATTATCGCGGGGGCGGCCGATCCTCCGCGCGCGAAACGGCGGCGCGGGTGGCGGCGGGTGCGGTTGCGCGGGCGGTGATCCCCGAAGTTCAGATCCTTGCTTATGTGGTGGAAATTGGCGGCGATGCGATTGACCGCGCCAATTTTGAAGCCAGCCAGATCGACAAGAATCCGTTTTTCTGCCCGGATGAAGCCGCGGCGGGCCGCTGGGAAAAGCTGGTCGATGCGGCGCGCAAATCCGGTTCCTCTTTGGGGGCCGTGGTGGAATGCGTGGCAACCGGCGTGCCCGCTGGCTGGGGCGCGCCGCTTTATGCCAAGCTGGATAGCGAATTGGCCGCCGCAATGATGAGCATCAATGCGGTGAAAGCGGTCGAGATCGGCGCGGGTTTTGCCGCGGCGCGGTTGCGTGGGGAGGACAATGCCGATCCGATGCGCCCGGGCAGCAACGCGCCGGAATTTCTGGCCAACAATGCCGGGGGCATAGCCGGGGGGATTTCAACCGGCCAGCCGGTGATCGTCCGCGTGGCTTTCAAGCCGACATCTTCCATTCTGACGCCCGTTGAAACGGTAACGCGCGACGGCGACGCAACCGAGATCGTCACCAAGGGCCGACACGACCCGTGCGTTGGTATTCGCGGGGCGCCGGTGGTCGAGGCGATGATGGCGTTGGTGCTCGCGGACCAAAAGCTGCTCCACCGCGCTCAATGTGGGTGAATTCCTAAGTCCTTGCCGAACCCGATGCTTTTGCCCACAAGGCCTTAGGAAGGCCCATTTCAGAGGCCGGTAGGAGAGCATGGCAAGCGCACCCAAGGCCCTGAGCGGCACGACAGCTGGCGTCCGGCAGATGATGTGGGTGCTGCTGCTTGTCTACATCCTCAATTTCCTCGATCGGCAGATCGTCAACATATTGGCCGAAGAGATCAGCCGGGATCTCCACCTGTCCGACACCCAAATCGGGCTGATGACGGGATTGGCCTTTGCGCTGTTCTACACCTTTTTGGGCATTCCCATCGCCCGCTATGTGGATCGACCGGCGACCAACCGCGCGCACGTTATTGCTCTGTCCTTGGGCCTTTGGTCGGCGATGACGGCTGTGTGCGGCATGGCGCAGAACTTCGTGCAATTGCTGCTTGCCCGCATTGGCGTGGGTGTGGGCGAGGCGGGGTGCACCCCGGCGGCCCATTCGCTGATTACCGATGCCGTGCCACCTGAAAAACGGGCGTCGGCGATGGCCTTTTATGGCATGGGCATTTCGATTGGCGGGCTGATCGGCATGGTCGTGGGCGGCGTGCTGAATGACATTTATGGGTGGCGACAGGCGTTTTTGGCGGTCAGCGTGCCGGGCATCCTCTTTGCGCTTGCCCTGCCGATGCTGCTGCGCGATCCGGGGCGGCACGCCTTGCGGGCCGAGGCGGCACCCGTGGCCCCGCTTGCGGCAACGCTGCGGGATATTTTGGCCAATCGCAGCTTTGTCCTTGTTCTGTTAGGGGCCAGTTTCACGGCCTTCTTGTCTTATGGCAAGGCCGTGTGGGTCGTGATCCTGTTTCAGCGTGATTTTGGGCTGAGCGCGGGGCAGACCGGCCTGTGGCTGGGCATCATCTCAGGACTGGCGGGGATGCTGGGCACCTGGCTGGGCGGGGCACTGGCGGACCGCTTTGGCCAAAAGGACAAAAAATATATTCTCTGGGCCCCGGCGCTGGGGATGACGCTGGCAGCCCCGATCCTGTTCGCGGCCTATGTCGCGCGCGATTGGCAAGGAGCCCTGGCGCTGCTCATCGTGCCGACCGCGCTCAATTATTTTTATTATGGACCCAGCTATGCTCTGGCGCAGCAATTGGTGAAGACGAACCAACGGGCGGTCGCGACCTCGCTTGTTGTCTTTGGCCAGAATTTGATTGGGCTTGGGCTTGGGCCGCTTTTCTTTGGCCTGCTCTCGGATATGTTCAAGCCGGTCGCCGGGGCCGAGAGCGTCCGCTGGGTGCTCTATGGCGCGGCATGGCTGGGGTTGCTCCCCGCCTTTTTCTTCTGGCGCGCGTCAAAGCGGCTAACGCGGGACTGGCCCGCGTCCTGATAAAACCGATCAGTCCGCAAAGGGGTCGCGTACAAGGATGGTATCCTCGCGTTCCGGGCTGGTGGACACAAGCGCAACCGGGCATTCGATCAACTCTTCGATCCGGCGGACATATTTGATCGCCTGAGCGGGAAGATCGGCCCAGCTGCGCGCGCCGGCTGTTGTTTCCTGCCAGCCATCCATTTCTTCATAAATGGGTTCAGCCCGCGCCTGATCCGCGGCGTGGGGCGGCAGATAATCATACATCTTGTCGCCGATGCGATAGCCGGTGCAAATCTTCAGCTTTTCAAAGCCATCGAGCACATCAAGCTTGGTGAGCGCGATACCGGTGATGCCTGAAACGGCTGCCGACTGGCGCACCAGCACCGCATCAAACCAGCCGCAGCGCCGCTTGCGGCCCGTGACCGTGCCAAATTCATGCCCGCGCTCACCCAGGCGCTGGCCGACATCATTTTCCTGCTCCGTCGGGAACGGGCCTGAGCCGACGCGGGTGGTATAGGCCTTCACAATGCCCAACACGAAGCCGACCGAGGACGGACCAAGGCCCGACCCGCCCGACGCGGTGCCCGCAATCGTGTTGGAGGAGGTCACGAACGGGTAGGTGCCGTGATCGACATCCAGCAGCACGCCCTGCGCGCCTTCAAACAGCACGCGGTCGCCGCGCTTTTTGGCGGCGTTGAGCGTCACCCAGACCGGCTTGGAATAGGGCAGGATGAAGTCGGCAATCTCTCTCAAATCTGCGATCAACCGCGTCCGATCAATCGGCGGCTGACCGAAACCGGCGCGCAGCGCATCATGGTGCGCGCAGATGCGGTCGAGCTGGGCATCGAGATCATCCAGATGCGCCAAATCGCACACACGGATCGCGCGGCGACCAACCTTGTCTTCATAGGCCGGGCCAATACCCCTGCGGGTCGTGCCGATCTTGCCCTGCCCACTGGCGTCTTCGCGCAGGCCGTCCAGATCGCGGTGGAACGGCAGGATCAGCGGTGCGTTTTCCGCAATGTGAAGGTTGTCCGGCGAAATCGTAACGCCTTGGCCGGCCAGCTTTGCGACCTCATCGCGGAAGTGCCACGGATCAAGCACCACGCCATTGCCAATGACCGACAGAGTGCCGCGCACAATGCCGGAGGGCAGCAGCGAGAGCTTGTAGGTTTGATCCCCGACGACAAGCGTGTGGCCCGCATTATGGCCACCTTGAAAGCGCACGACGACATCGGCCCGGCTGGCCAGCCAGTCGACGATCTTGCCCTTGCCTTCATCGCCCCATTGCGCGCCGATCACTGTGACATTGGCCACCGGATATTCCTTATCTATCGAAAGACGTTGCCCGTTTGTTGCCTATTGCGCGCAGGCCCGCGCGTCTAGCCCAAAGCGCGCCCTAGTCGATGGGCACCGGGCGACCATTGGACAAGATGTGCGTGCAGATTTGCGCCTGTGCCGTATCTTCCGGGCCAAGTGCCGCCACCGTCACCCAGCCTTCGGCGCGCAATTTGGCCGCCTTTTGCGGCAACGTCCCCAAGGGCAGGAACAGTCGCCGACGCTCCCCCTGCGCCAGTCCAGCGTCGATCAGCGGATCAATATAGGCAGAAAAACCAATGGCGGGCTCTTCGCCCAATCGATAGCTGCCGCCGCGGGCGATTTCGCCTGCGGTGTGATCTGAAAACAAGGAAAAGCCGAACCAGCTTTGATATTCAAAACCATGCCGCTCTGTCGGGTCCAGCGTCACACGGACATCGGCGGGCAGGGCGGCTACCAGCGCATCCAGCGCGTCGAGCCGGGTTGAAAGGCGGCCCGCCGTGTCAAACGACCGCAGACGCGCCGCGGCTTCGGCATAGGCGCCCGTGGCTGCAATCAATGGCCGGAATTCTTTTGGAACCGCTGCTGTATCCTTGGCATCGAGCCGATCTTTCAGCGCCGTGCTATCCATGCCCGGCAGCAGCGTATCGATGAGGTCGGGCAGGGTCAGATCGAGCGTCATGTCGCGCACGCCGGCCGCTTTCAGCGCTTCAATGGCGACGGTCACGATTTCGGTGACGGCGGGCACGCTATCCAGCCCGATCAATTCGGCACCGACCTGCATCATTTCCCGTTCGGGGCGCAGTTGGCCCGCCCGGAGTTTGACCACGGGTCCGCCATAGCTGAGCCGGATGGGCCGGGGATGGTGTCCCATGCGCCCGCGCGCGATCCGCCCGATCTGGCCGGTAATATCCGACCGGACAGCCATTGTTTCCCCGGAAACGGGGTCCACAAAGCGCAACAGATCGCGCGAGGATGTCCCCAAGGCCCCGGTCAGGCTGACTTCAAATTCAGCCAGTGGCGGCTGGACCCGTTCATAGCCATAGCCCGCCACCGTATCGAGGACAGCACGGACCAGCCGCGCGGAGGCATCTGCCTCTGGCGGCAGGCGATCACGAAAGCCGGTAGGGAGTAAGGCGTTGGTCATGAACGGGCCTTTAGCAGATCAGAACTTCAATGCCTTCACCATTTTCACACCGGCCAGCTTGCTGGCTTCGGCAAGAACGGCTTCGGGAATGGCATCGTCCATCGACAGCAGCAGAACCGCCTCGCCGCCGGCATTGCGGCGACCAAGGTGGAAGGTGCCGATATTGAGGCCATTCTTGCCAAGCAAGGTCCCGATGGAGCCGATAAAGCCCGGCGCATCCTCGTTCACGATGTAGAGCATATGCCCATCCAGGTCGGCTTCGATGTTGATGCCGAACATTTCCACTAGGCGCGGCGCGGTGTTGTTGAACAGCGTGCCCGCGACCGACCGGTCGCCTTGGCTTGTCGCGACCGTCACGCGGACCAGCGTGTGGTAGACGCCTTCGCGGTCGTGCCGGATCTCGCGCACGTCCAGCCCACGTTCCTTGGCCAGGAAGGGGGCGTTCACCATGTTCACCGTGTCCGAATAGCGGCGCATCAACCCGGCCAGAACCGCACCCGTGATCGGCTTGACATTCAACTGGGCCGCTGTCCCTTCGACCTCGATCGAAATCTTGGTGAGGTTGTCATGCGCCAATTGGCCGACAAGCGAACCGAGCTTTTCGGCCAAGGCCATATAGGGCTTCAGCTTCGGGGCTTCTTCGGCAGACAATGACGGCATGTTGAGCGCGTTGGTGACGCCGCCTGTCACCAGATAATCCGCCATTTGTTCCGCGACCTGAAGCGCAACATTGACCTGCGCTTCGGTGGTCGAAGCCCCAAGGTGCGGGGTGCAGATGAAATTGGGCGTGCCGAATAACGGCGATTCCTTGGCCGGCTCCACCGCGAAGACATCGAGCGCAGCGCCTGCGACATGGCCGCTGTCGAGCGCGTCCTTCAACGCGGCTTCATCGATCAGGCCGCCGCGCGCGCAGTTGACGATGCGCACGCCCTTCTTGGTCTTGGCGAGCGCCTTCGCGTCGAGGATGCCCTTGGTCTGCTCGGTCAGCGGCGTGTGCAGCGTGATGAAAT
>JAHEGQ010000035.1:1547-8458 GCA_024645025.1 Sphingomonadaceae bacterium | reverse complement strand
GCCGTCACGCGCGGCGTACTGCACTGCTTTGGCAATACCGGCCAGTCCTGCAATTCGCCCACCCGGATGCTGGTGGAAGCGTCAGTCTATGAAGAGGCTGTCGCCCTTGCCGCCCGTGTTGCCCAAGGTGTCACGTTGGGCGACCCGATGTCCAAGGGCCCGCATTTAGGGCCCGTTGTCAGCAAGGCGCAGTTCGACAAGATTCAGCGCCTGATCCAGATCGGGATTGATGAAGGGGCGCGGCTTGTCGCCGGTGGCCCGGGCCGTGCAGAGGGCTTTGATCGGGGCTTTTATGTGAAGCCAACGGTCTTTGCCGATGTCCACAACAAGATGACGATCGCGCAGGAAGAAATCTTCGGCCCCGTGCTCGTCATGATCCCGTTCAAGGACGAGGCAGAAGCGATCCAAATTGCCAATGACACGCCTTATGGGCTGGCGGGCTATATCCAATCGGGCGATCTGGAACGCGCCCGCCGCGTTGCGCGCAAAATCCGTGCGGGCAGCATTTATCTGAACGGCAATGGGCAGGATTATTGCTCTCCCTTTGGCGGGTACAAGCAATCGGGCAATGGCCGCGAATGGGGGGCCTTTGGCCTTCACGACTTCCTTGAGATCAAGGTGATTAACGGGTTCCACGCATCATGAAGCTGACGGATATCGAAACCTTTGTCGTCGGAAACCCGCCGCCGCATTTTGGGGGCCGCTATTTCGTGTTCGTCAAGATCACGACTGACAGCGGCGTCAGTGGCGTTGGCGAAGCCTATTGCGTGCCGTTTGAACCGCATCTGGTCGCCAAGATGATCGAGGATGTCTTTGCCCGCTATGTCGCTGGCCAAGACCCGCATGACATCGAAAAAATATGGCGGCGGGTCTATTCCAGCGGCTTTACCCAGCACCCCGACCTGACGCTGATGGGCGTGCTGTCCGCGCTGGAAATGGCGTGCTGGGACATTGTGGGTAAGGAAGCCAATAAGCCGGTATACAAGCTGCTGGGCGGGCAAGTGCATGATCGCCTGCGCGCCTATACCTATATCTATCCGCGGCCCGGCGACAAGACGGACGTCTATCATGATCCGGACCTCGCCGCAGAACGCGCCGCGCTTTATCTGTCCCAAGGCTTTACCGCGCTGAAATTTGATCCCGCTGGGCCTTATTCCGCCTTTGACGGGCGGCAATTGTCGCTGGAGGCGCTCGACCTGTCAGAGCGCTTCTGCAAGCAATTGCGGGCAGCCGTTGGCAACAAGGCCGACCTGCTTTTTGGCACCCATGGCCAGATGACGGCGGCAGGCGCCATCCGCTTGGCCAAGCGGCTGGAAGCCTATGACCCGCTGTGGCTGGAAGAACCTGTGCCACCCGATGCGCCCGAGGAAATGGCAAAGGTGGCCCGCGCCACCAGCATCCCGGTCGCCACTGGGGAGCGGCTGACAACCAAATATGATTTTGCGCGTCTGCTGAAAGCCGGAGGGGCGGCCATCCTTCAGATGAATTTGGGGCGCGTTGGTGGCCTTTTGGAAGCCAAGAAGATTGCCGGCATGGCCGAAGTCTATCACGCCCAAATCGCGCCGCATCTCTATTGCGGGCCGATTGTCGGCGCGGCCAATATCCAGATTGCGACCTGCTCGCCCAATTTCCTGATCCTGGAGAGCATCGAGGATTGGGGTGGTTTCCACACCGACATTCTGAAAAAGCCGATCCAATTCGAAGACGGCCATGTCATCCCGCCAACCGCCCCGGGCCTTGGCGTTGAACTGAATGAAGAGGTGGCCCGCGCCAACCCCTATACTGGCACGATGCTTCACCTTGAGATGACCCAGCACCCTGTCCAATGACCGAAGCATTTGACTATGTGATCGTGGGCGCAGGCACGGCGGGATGCGTGCTGGCCAGCCGGCTGTCGGCCGATGGCAAAACCCGCGTCTTGCTGTTGGAAGCTGGCGGGTCTGACCAGACGGTCTGGATCCAGCTGCCAATTGGCTATGGCCGCACCTTTTTCGATCGCCGGATCAACTGGATGTACGATACCGAGCCCGTCGAAGGCCTGAACGGACGCGAAAGCTATTGGCCGCGCGGCAAGGTGATCGGTGGCTCTGGCTCGATCAACGCCATGGTTCATGTCCGCGGACAGCCGCATGATTTCGATGATTGGAAGGCCTTGGGCAATCCCGGCTGGGGGTGGGATGATGTTCTGCCCTATTTCAAAAAAGCCGAAGATCATGATCTGGGCGACAGCGCCTATCATGCCACCGGCGGCCCCCAGCACGTGACCGATATCAGCGCACGCGCGCACCCGCTGTGTCAGACCTTTATTGAAACGGGCCAGAAGCTGGGTCTGCCCTTTGCGCCAGACCTGAATGCGCCGGACGGCGAAGGTGTCGGCATTTATCAGATCAACACGCGCAAGGGCCGCCGGGCGTCCACCGCGAATGAATATCTGCGCCCCGCCCTGCGCCGCGGTGGCGTGACGTTGCGCACGCGCAGCCAGGCAACGCGCATCCTGTTTGACGGCAACCGCGCCATTGGCGTGGAATATCGTCAGGGCCGAAAGCTGCATCAGGCCATGGCCACGCAAGAGGTCATCCTGTCGGGTGGGTCGATCAACTCCCCGCAATTGCTCAACCTGTCCGGCGTGGGCGATGCCGCGCACTTGAAATCCTTGGGGATTGAGGTGGTCGCAGACCGCAAGGCTGTTGGCCAAAATCTGCAAGACCATCTGGCCGTCAGCTATTTTTACAAAACGCGGGTGCCGACGCTGAATGACGAGCTTCGCCCGCTGGCGGGCAAGATTTGGGCTGGGCTGCGATATCTGTGGAACCGCAGCGGGCCGCTGTCGATGAGCGTCAATCAGGGCGGCGGTTTTGTCCGCAGCCAGCCCAAGGCCGACCGCATTGACCTGCAGCTCTATTTCAGCCCAGTCAGCTATACCCAAACCCCGTTGTCAGAACGCAAGCTTTTGAACCCGGATCCATTTTCCGCGTTCCTGTTATCGTTCAACTCCTGTCGGCCGACCAGCCGGGGCTGGATACAGCTGCGATCCGCGGACCCGTTTGACACCCCGTTGATCCAGCCCAACTATCTGTCGACCCAGCGGGACATTGATGAGGCGATGGCAGGCAACCGAATGCTGCGCGCCTTGGCCAGCACCGCGCCGTTATCCGACATCATTACGCAAGAGCTTGTGCCCGGCGCGCAGGTTCAGGGTGATGACGCTTTGCTGGACGATTTCCGCCAGCGGGCCGATACCGTCTATCACCCCAGTTCCACCTGCATGATGGGGCCAGATGCGGCCACATCGGTGGTCGATGCCCGATTGCGTGTGCACGGGCTGGACGGCCTGCGCGTTGTGGATGCCTCGGTCTTTCCCACGATCACCTCAGGCAATCTCAACGCGCCAACGGTGATGGTTGCCGAAAAAGGGGCGGCCATGATCCTGGAGGATCGCGCCGCCAAAGCGTGAATTTAATTTACCGGTCGCCCAAGCTCCGCTAGCCTGCGCGAAAAGCGGGGAGGTTAGGCGTGCAGAACAAGATTGAACTCAGGAAACTGCCGCCGCTCAAGGCGTTGCGGGGTTTTGAGGCCGCGACCCGGCACCAGAGCATCCGCGAAGCCGCCGATGAGCTGTGCCTGACCCACCCGGCTGTCAGCCATCAGGTGCAGCTGATTGAACAGGCGCTGGGCGTGACCCTGTTCGTTCAGGAAGGGCGACACATCGTGTCGACCGAAGCGGGGCGTGTCCTCTATCCTTATGTCCGCAGCGCCTTTGAATCGCTGCTGGAAGGGGTGGAGGCGGTCCACCGCGCCGCGCTCGACAAACCGCTGCGCGTGCAGACCTATGTCACCGCCTCGATCCGCTGGCTGGCCAAACGCGTCCCGCAATTTCTGCACGACCATCCCGAGGTCAAGCTGACGCTCAGCACCTGTGCCGTGGATTGGGATTTTGACGATATCCATGCTGATGTCGGGCTGGTTTATTGTGAGGACATCCCCAACCCCAACAAATATCATTGGGTGCCGCTGTTTGAATATGCGCTTTACCCGGTGTGCAGCCCGGACCTGCTGGCCAAGATGGGGCCAAACCCCAGCATCGCCACGATGATGAAGCAGCCGCTGGTCGCCATCTATACCGAAGAGCAAAATTGGGAGAGCTGGGTTGCCGCAGCGGGCGTTGAATTCCAGCCCGCGGTTCCCGTGCTGATGGTGGATACGCTGGCGGTGGCGCTGGAAATGGCGCTGAATGGCGAGGGTATCGCGCTCGTCAACGGGCCCTTTGTGGATCAGGACCTGGCGGCCGGTCGGCTGGTCCAGCCGGTACCGCATAAGGCCGTCTGCCCCGGCAGCTGGGGGCTGATTTGCCTGAAAGAGATGCGTGAAAATCTGCGCATCCGCACCTTTATGGACTGGGTCGCCCGCCACGTGGCCGAGGCGGGAGGCTTAGTCCAGACTGAACCAAGCTGATTTGGACTGCATATAGCCGGCCAAACATTCCAGCGACTTGTCGCGCGTATTGCCAGATTGCTTATAGCCACCAAAGGGCTGGGTCATATCCCCATCGCCAAAGCAATTGACCCAGACAACGCCGGCTTCCAGCGCCTTGACCATGCGGTGCGCGCATTTGACATTTGATGTCCAGACACTCGCGGCAAGGCCATAGATCGAGTCATTGGCAAGGGCGATGGCCTGTGCTTCGGTTTCAAAGCGGAACAGCGCGGCCACCGGGCCAAAAATCTCTTCCCGGCCAATCGCCATATCGGATGTTACCCCCGTAAATAGCGTTGGCTGAACATAGGCCCCATCCGGACGCGCCGCATCGGCAGCCCCGCCCAGCGCCAGCGTCGCGCCTTCTGCCCGGCCCTGATCCATAAAGCCCATGACCGTCTGCTGGTGGCCGTGGCTGACCACGGGGCCCAGACTGGTCGAAGGGTCCAGCGGGTCGCCCGGGCTATAAAGCTGCCCGGCGCGCGCCACAAAACGGTCGACAAAGGCATCGTGAATATCGGCATGCACCAGCAACCGCGACCCGGCGTTGCAGACCTGCCCAGCATTGTCGAAAATGCCCATGATCGCGCGGTCGACGGCGGTGTCCAGATCTTCCAGATCGGGCATGAAGATCTGCGGGCTTTTGCCGCCTGTCTCCAACGACACGCGCTTCAGATTGGATTGGCCGGCATAGATCATCAATTGCTTGCCGACGCCCGTGGAGCCAGTGAAGCTGATCTTTGCGACATCCGGGTGCAGCGCCAAGGCTTTCCCTGCATCCTGTCCATAGCCTGTCACCAGGTTGAACACGCCGGCCGGGCCACCCGCTTCCACAAATAACTGCGCCAACCGAATGCACGACAGCGCCGCCTTTTCCGACGGCTTCAGGACCACGCAATTGCCCGCCGCCAAGGCCGGCGCGACTTTCCACGCCGCCATCAGCAGCGGATAATTCCAAGGCGAAATCGCCCCCACAACCCCCAAGGGTTCCCGCGAAACCTGGTGGACCGCATTGTGCGGGCTATTTGTGACGGTGCCCGCAACCTTGTCGATCGCTTCCCCGAAATAGCGGATCGTGACGAGCGATTCCGGCAGATCAATGGTCAGCGCATCGGTGATGGGCTTGCCCATGCTGAGCGTTTCCATCAGTGCCAGATCTGCCGCATTGGCCTCTAAAAGGTCTGCCCAGCGCCGGAAAATATCCATCCGGGTGCGGGGCGTCAGGAAACGCCAGCGGCCATCATCCCACGCCGCTTTGGCCGAGGCGACCGCGCGGTCAATATCCGCTGCGCTGCCGCACGCCATATCGGTGATCAGCTGACCATTGGCCGGGTTGATTGCCTCAATCTTTGCGCCATCCAGCGCGGCAACTGATTGGCCGTCGATGAACAGCCCGGCATCTACCCGCAGCGCCGCCGCGCGGGCCTGCCATCCGGCGAGATCTTGGGGCGTATTGGTCATGTCAGCAGTCCAGATCAGCGCTTGGGGACAACCTCATAGCCCGGCTCTTCGGGTTCATCATCCACCATTTGGTCGGGAAAGCCCGTACCCAAAACCTTGATGCCCAGCGGCTCTTCATAGCGGCGGATGATGTTGGGCGAAAATTCGCGCGGGCCGTAAGCGGCTTCGGCTTCCTTGAACAGGCGCACAATCAGCGGCGACATTTCCACCGGCACGCCAGCCCCTTGGGCAATCTTGTCGAACAGGCCAATATCCTTTGACACCAAATCCATCGTGAAATTGATGTCACGGCTGCCGTTCAGGATCACCTGGCTTTCGGTTTCGTGGACAAAGCTGTTGCCCGACGAAATCTTGATCGCCTCATAGGTGGTGTTCATATCCAGACCAATCGCCTTGCAGGTCGTCAGGGCTTCCGCCAGCGCCACCAGATGCACCGTGCAGAGGTAATTTGTCATCACCTTCAACTGCGAGGCCGTGCCGAGTTCACCTGTATGCAGGATGCGGCGCCCCATGGTGGTCAACACCGGCAGAACAAATTCAAAGGCGGCGCGGGGACCACCGGCAAAAATGGCGATGTTGCCCGTATCGGCGCGATGGCAACCGCCCGAAACTGGGCATTCCATGAACATGGCACCCCGTGCTTCAACGAGCGCGCCCAAGCGGATGACCTCTTCATAATCGGTCGTGCTCATTTCCATCCAGACCTGACCCGGCCGCATGATCGGAAGAAAACCATCTGCCCCTTCCGCAACGGCGGCGCTTGCCGCGGGCGAGGGCAGACAGGTGATGATGATATCGACCTGCTCGCCCAATTCGCGCGGAGAATTGGCGGATTTCGCACCCCGGCCAACATATTCCGCGACCAGTTCCGGATCGAGATCCCGCACCGTGACGTCATGGCCATTGCGGATCAAGCTGCCGGCAAGCTTGCCGCCAACATTGCCTAGGCCGATAAAACCGATCTTCATGGATGCGTA
>JAHEGQ010000035.1:0-1537 GCA_024645025.1 Sphingomonadaceae bacterium | reverse complement strand
TCAAATTCACCCGGCGGTTAACCCGAGCGGAGCACCGATCCACAAATGAAAAATTTGGCGGCAGGGGTGAAATTTTTTTCAGCGCCGCAGCGTAGGCCTTACCGCGTCTTGAGGCGCAAGGCATCCCAACTGGCATCCGCCGTCCAGCCGCCATCGACAGGCAGCGTCACGCCGTTCACAAAACCCGCGTCGTCGGCCAGGAACGCAATCGCTGTGGCCACATCTTCCGGACTGGCAAAGCGGGCCATCGGCACCCGGTTGATGATGTCGTCATCTCCATAAGCGCCAGAGCCTTGGTCTGCGATGTCCATTTCCGTTTTGATCCAGCCGGGGCAAACGGCATTCACCCGAACGCCGCGCGCGCCCCATTCTGCCGCCAGCGTGCGGGTCATGCCAATCAGGCCATGCTTTGACGCATTATAGGCGGTGCGGTGGATCACCCCGCGCAGCCCCGCAATCGAGGCCACATTGACGATGCTGCCCCGCCCCTTGGCCAACATCTGCTGACCAAAAGCCTTGCTGAGGAGGAAGGGCCCGGCAAGGTTGATCGCCATCACCCGCTGCCATTGATCCAGGGTCGTTTCTTCCGCCGGGCAGATGAGGCTGATGCCGGCATTGTTGACGAGCACATCCGCCCTGCCATGATCTGCGGCAACCTTGGCCGCCAGCTCTGCCACAAAGGCTTCAGACGCCACATCACCCGACAGGTGCGATACGCTCAATCCTTGGCCTGCCAGTTTGGCGGCCTGGTCGTCCAGCGGCTGCACGTCCGTCATCACCACATGATGGCCCTTTTGCGCCAATAGGCGCGCCGTCGCCAGCCCCACACCTTGCGCCGAACCGGTGACAACAGCCGTCTTCATCTTCGCCAACCCCTTCAAAAGTCTCTTCGTCCGCCGCCCCTAGCAGGGCCGGGGAAAATGTGATCCGAAAATTTTTTGAACCAATGGCCGCATAATCAAAATTTGTCGGCGCTTACTGGGACGGCTTATGGTCGCGCCAAATCAGAAACAGGATCGAGCGTTTTATGCAAAGTTCAGCACGGGTCGTGATTATCGGCGGCGGGATCATGGGGGCATCTTTGCTCTATCATCTCGCAGAGCTCGGCTGGACCGATATCATGCTGATCGAAAAGGATGAGCTGACGTCCGGGTCCACCTGGCACGCGGCGGGTCAATGCCCCAGCATCACCGGCAGCTACAACCTCGCCAAGATCCATGCCTATAGCAATGAACTCTATCCCCAATTGGAAGGGCTGACCGGCCAATATGTCAGCTGGCATAAATCGGGCGGCATCCGCTTTGCGACCAATGAACGGGAGTTGGCATGGCTGCGCTATATCCACGGCTATTCGAAGATTATCGGTTTTGACATGGAGATCATCCCGCCGGAGGAAATCCGGCGGATCAACCCGTTTGTGACCACCGAAGGCGTGATCGCGGGTGGCTATACAACGGGGGACGGCCATGCCGACCCATCGGGCATCTGCAACGCGCTGGCCATTGGCGCGAAGAATATGGGCGCCACCATCGTCCGC
>JAHEGQ010000034.1:6945-8472 GCA_024645025.1 Sphingomonadaceae bacterium | reverse complement strand
TCATGGACGATCCATAAGGGGCAGGCACCGCCAAAGCGGGCAAATTGAAGGCGCGTCGCGCTGTGGCGCTTGGTGATGTTGCCCGCCATGTCCACCCGGCAGAAGAAGAAGGGGATGCCGCGCATCCCGGGTCTTTGTAGCGTGGACAAACGATGGCAGGCCTGTTCAAAGCTGACCCCGAAGGTCTGGCAGAGGCGATCAATGTCATGTCGCACGGCCCGCGCCTCGGACCGGAATTTGGCATAGGGCATGAGCAGAGCGCCCGCTGCGTAATTGGCAAGGCCAATCGACAAGAGCTGGCGGGCCGCCGCCGTGCGCAACCCCGCATATTCCACAACGCGGCTAATCTCTGAGCGCAAAGCAAGTGCTGTCAATTGATGGGCCAGCTGAAAGCGTTGGCTTTCTGGGGGTTGGGCCGCATCAATCATCAAATGCCGCATCTCGGCGTCAAAATCCCGCAAGCCCTGCTGAGGGGCGTAGGCGATAGAGACCGATAGGGCGTTGCGCAGATAGAGTTCCAGCGCTTCCCGGGCCGGCGTTGTCTGTGGTCCGCGCAGTCGATCGCCCAAGGCTTCGGCCGCGCGATCCAGATCATCGACATAGTTCCCCGCATTGTGAAACCAGTCGCGCACCTCTTCCCATGGCAAGCGGCTGCCATCGGATTGGTTGGCCCCCAAGGCCTCATCAATGATCTGGAGCCGCTGCCCCGCATGACGATAGGCGCTGTGCAGCTGTACAAATTGGTCCGCCAAAAGCGGCTGCTGTTCCGCAATCCGCGCCAAGAGTTCGGCCGGAAGCGCCGTTCCGAAGAGCGGATCTGCCGCGGCTTCGCGTAGCGCTGCAAAGCGCCGCGTCGCCGCGTCCTCTTCAAAGCCTTGCCAGTCGAGCGGAAAATCCCGCGCCAAAATCTCCAACAAGCCCGGGGTAAGGGGGCGATCATCGCTTTCCAATTGCGACAGATAGGATACGGAAATGCCCAGCCGGGCGGCCATGTCTGCTTGTTTGAGGCCACGCGTGGCGCGCAAGGCCTTGAGCTGGTTGCCCGCAAAAATGCGCCGCTTGGCAGACTTGCGCGCGGTCTCGGTGTGGGCCGGGGGAGCCATGACCCATTTCTAGTTTGCAAAATTGAACTTTGCAACTTTGCAAATTCACATTGGACTTTGACCAGATCGGGCGGCAAAAAGGCGGGATTGTCTGAATGGGGATCGCCATGTCATCGAACATTGCCGAACTTGAAAAGCGTCGCGCCGCAGCTCGCATGGGTGGCGGCCAAAAGCGGATTGACGCACAGCACGCCAAGGGCCGCCTGACCGCGCGGGAACGCCTGAACGTTCTGCTCGACGAAGGCTCGTTTGAAGAGCTGGATATGTATGTCGAGCACAATTGCGTCGACTTCGGCATGGAGCAGACCAAGATCCCCGGCGACGGCGTTGTGACGGGCTCTGGCACGATCAATGGTCGGCTGGTTTATGTTTACAGTCAGGACTTTACGGTCTTTGGCGGGTCGCTTTCGGAACGGCACGCCCA
>JAHEGQ010000034.1:2600-6935 GCA_024645025.1 Sphingomonadaceae bacterium | reverse complement strand
GGCGTCGCCTCTTTGGGCGGCTATGCCGAGGTTTTCCAGCGCAACGCAATTGCCTCCGGCGTTGTCCCGCAACTGAGCCTGATCATGGGCCCCTGCGCGGGTGGCGCCGTTTATTCCCCCGCGATGACCGACTTCATCTTCATGGTGAAGGACTCGAGCTATATGTTCGTCACCGGCCCGGATGTGGTGAAGACCGTCACCAATGAAGTGGTGACACAGGAAGAACTGGGCGGGGCGATCACCCATACCGCCAAATCGGGCGTGGCCGATCTGGCGCTGGAAAATGACATCGAAGCTCTGTTGGCGGCGCGCGACTTCATGGACTTCCTGCCGGAAAACAACCGGGCAGGGGTGCCGGAACGCCCATCAAACGACCCATGGGACCGGATTGAAAACAGCCTCGACACCTTGGTCCCGGCATCGGCCTCGATGCCTTATGATATGCATGAGCTGATCCGCAAAACGGTGGACGAAGGTGATTTCTTTGAGGTTCAACCCAATCACGCGGGCAATATCATTATCGGCTTTGGCCGGATCGAAGGCCGGACGGTGGGCATCGTCGCCAATCAGCCGATGGTGCTGGCCGGTTGCCTTGACATCAACGCCTCCAAAAAGGCGGGCCGCTTTGTCCGCTTCTGCGACGCGTTCGAAATCCCGATCGTCACCTTTGTCGATGTGCCGGGCTTTTTGCCGGGGGTTAGCCAGGAACATAATGGCATCATCAAGCATGGGGCAAAGCTGCTCTTTGCCTATGCCGAAGCCACTGTCCCGAAGATCACCGTCATTACCCGCAAAGCCTATGGCGGGGCCTATGACGTGATGGCTTCCAAGCATCTGCGCGGCGACCTGAACTACGCGTGGCCGACCGCTGAAATCGCGGTGATGGGGGCCAAGGGCGCGGTGGAAATCATCTTCCGGTCCGACATTGGCGACCCTGAAAAGATCGCCGAACGCACCAAGGAATATGAAGATCGCTTCGCCAATCCCTTTGTCGCGGCCTCCAAGGGCTTTGTGGATGAGGTCATCATGCCCCATTCGACCCGCCGCCGCATCGCGCTGGGCCTCCGCAAGCTGCGCAACAAGCAGCTCGAAAACCCTTGGAAGAAGCACGACAATATTCCGCTTTAAGGAGCCGCTAAATGTCCGCCATTTTGAGTGAAGCGCGTGGTTGAAAAATCGGATCGCCCCGCTGCGCTCGCGATGACGAGAGTGAAGGAGATTGACGTCATTGCGAGCGAAGCGAAGCAATCCAGAAGCTTGGGCGACCTTCCCCTTGGATCCCCACGCTGCGCTCGCGATGACAGCGAGAAGGACAGATGAAGAGGCCTGCTGTCTACATCATGGCGAGCAGGCGAAATGGCACTTTGTATACGGGCGTGACGTCCAATCTTGTTCAGCGCGTGTGGCAGCATCGTGAAGGACAGATAGCAGGCTTCACCCAGCGATATGGTTGCAAGATTTTGGTGTGGTTTGAATTAGCTGAAACGATGGAAGGTGCGATTGGACGAGAAAAGCAGATTAAAGCTGGATCCCGTCGTAAGAAGTTAGACCTCATTGAATCGATGAACGCGAATTGGAGTGATCTATATGAGACGATTGCACAGGGGGGGTGATGTGCTGGATTGCTTCGCTGCGCTCGCAATGACGAGGGGTGTTAAGGAATGAAACTCGGCCGTCTGAACCATATTGGCGTCGCGACGCCCTCTATCGAGAACAGCATCGCCTTTTGGCGCGATGTGATGGGCGCGACGCATATCCATGCGCCCTTTGATCTACCAGATCAGGGGGTGAAGGTGTGTTTTGTCGATACGCCCGCCGAGGGGCCGCATAACGGCACGCAGATCGAATTGATCGAGCCGCTGCCCGGCAATACCAGCATCGCCAGCTTCCTCGACAAGAACCCGCAGGGCGGGCAGCACCATATGTGCTTTGAAGTGCCAGATATTCATGCCGCCAAGGCGGAATTTGAGGCGCTGGGCAAGCGGGTGCTGGGCGAACCGCGCATCGGGGCGCATGGCACGCTGATCTTCTTCGTCCATCCAAAAGACATGGGCGGCGTTCTGACGGAAATCATGGAAACGCCCAAAGAGGCGCATTGAGAGAGGATGTATCATGGAATTTGAAACCATTACGCTTGATATCAAAGACCAGATTGCAACGATTACGCTCAACCGCCCGGATCGGCTGAATGCCTGTTCGCTCGATATGGCGGATGATATTGCCGATGCGCTGGACCAGCTGGGCGATGCCCGCTGCCTCATCATCACGGGGGCAGGCCGCGCCTTTTGTTCGGGCGCCGACCTTCAGGCGCGTGGCGAACGTCCGGTCACGGGCGGACAGGGGAGCTACGCCGCGCTGACCCGCAAATATAACCCGACGATGATGAAGATCGCCCGGCTCAATATTCCGGTCATAACTGCCGTTAATGGCCCGGCAGCCGGCGTGGGCTGTTCCATCGCACTGGCTGGCGATTTCGTGATTTCAGGCAAGAGCGGCTATTTCCTGCAAGCGTTCGTGAACATTGGTCTGGTTCCCGATGGCGGTGCCAGCTGGATGCTCCCGCGCTTGGTGGGCAAGGCCCGCGCGACCGAGATGATGATGCTGGGAGAAAAGGTCTCTGGCGATCAGGCGGTGGCGTGGAACATGATCTACAAATGCGTTGAAGACGACCAGTTGCAGGCCGAAGCCCGCGCGCTGGCGACGCGCCTCGCCAATGGTCCGACGATGGCCTATGGTATTATGCGCCAGAATATCCTGACCGCGCTGGAGCAAAATTATTCCTTTGCCCTGAATGCGGAAGCCGAAGGGCAGAAGATCGCGGGTGGATCAGAAGACGCGCGGGAGGGCGGGATGTCCTTCCTCGAAAAGCGCAAGCCTGTGTTCAAGGGCAAGTAATTTCACAACAACCGTTCGCCCTGAGCTTGTCGAAGGGCCGTCCTTGGCTGGGGCGAACGGTGCAAAAGAGGGGCAGGGCTTCGACAGGCTCAGCCCAAACGGATTTTTGGATTGACACATGGCAAAGATCGACGACTGGAAACAAGCGGCTGCTAAGGAAGTCAAGGGCAAGGACCTGACGTGGCACACCCCGGAAGGGATTGCCGTGAAGCCGCTGTATACCGCTGACGATGTGACGGTCGATCCCGGCCTGCCGGGTTTTGCGCCGTTCACCCGTGGCGTCCGCGCGTCGATGTATACCGGGCGGCCTTGGACCATCCGCCAATATGCGGGCTTTTCAACGGCCGAGGAATCCAACGCCTTTTACCGCCGCAATCTGGCGGCGGGGCAAAAGGGCCTGTCGGTCGCCTTCGATCTGGCGACGCATCGCGGCTATGACAGCGATCATCCGCGCGTGGTGGGCGATGTCGGCAAGGCGGGCGTGGCCATCGACAGCGTTGAGGACATGAAGATCCTGTTCGACGGCATTCCGCTCGATCAAATGTCTGTTTCGATGACGATGAACGGGGCGGTTATTCCCGTGCTCGCGTTCTTCATCGTGGCGGGCGAAGAGCAGGGGGTTCCGGTCGAACAGCTGGATGGCACGATCCAGAACGACATCCTCAAAGAGTTCATGGTCCGCAACACCTATATCTATCCGCCCGAACCCTCGATGCGGATTATTTCAGACATCTTCGCCTTTACCAGTCAGAAGATGCCGAAATTTAACAGTATTTCCATTTCCGGCTATCATATGCAGGAAGCCGGGGCGACGCAGGTTCAGGAACTGGCCTTCACCATCGCTGATGGCATGGAATATGTGAAATATGGGGTCGCCTCGGGCCTTGATATCGACAAATTTGCCGGGCGCCTGAGCTTCTTTTTCGCCATTGGCATGAACTTCTTCATGGAAGTGGCGAAACTGCGCGCGGCGCGCGTGCTGTGGCATCGTGTGATGACGCAACTGGGCGCTCAAGATGAACGCTCCAAGATGCTGCGCACGCATTGCCAAACATCGGGCGTCTCGCTGACCGAGCAAGACCCTTACAACAACGTGATCCGCACAACGGTGGAAGCCATGGCAGCCATGCTGGGCGGCACCCAGTCGCTCCACAGCAACGCGCTGGATGAGGCCATTGCGCTCCCCACCGATTTTTCGGCCCGTATTGCCCGCAACACCCAGATCATCCTTCAGGAAGAAACGGGGATGTGCAACGTCGTCGATCCCTTGGGCGGCAGCTATTATATCGAAGCGCTGACAAGCGAGCTGGTTGATAAGGCGTGGGACATCATCGAACGGGTGGAAGCCGATGGCGGCATGGCCAAGGCCGTGGCGGCAGGTTGGCCCAAGGCGATGATCGAGGAAGCGGCGGCAGCCCGTCAGGCGCGCGTGGATCGCGG
>JAHEGQ010000034.1:0-2567 GCA_024645025.1 Sphingomonadaceae bacterium | reverse complement strand
AGACAAGATCGATATTCTGGAAGTCGACAATGCCGCCGTGCGCGAGGCGCAGATCGCCCGGATCAAACAGGTCAAGGCAACCCGCGATGAAGCCCGTTGCCAGTCCGCATTGGCGGCGTTGACCGAAGTTGCAAAGGGTAAGGCCAATCTGCTTGAACTGGCAGTTGAGGCGGCACGCGCGCGCGCCACGTTGGGCGAAATTTCAGCCGCGATGGAAGCCGTCTTTGGTCGCTATGGCACCACGCCAACCCCGGTGAAGGGCGTTTACGCGGCCCCCTATGAAGGCGATAGCCGCTGGGCGCAGGTGGTGGAAGGGGTGGAAGCCGTCTCCCGCCGTTTGGGCCGCAAGCCCAAGCTGCTCGTCGCCAAAATGGGGCAGGATGGACATGATCGCGGTGCCAATGTGATCGCGTCGGCCTTTGCCGATATGGGATTTGACGTTGTTTCGGGGCCCTTGTTCCAAACGCCGGAGGAAACAGTTGTGCTGGCGCTGGACAGCGGCGTGGATGTTGTTGGCGCTTCGTCGCTGGCAGCGGGCCACAAAACGCTGATCCCCGAACTGATCCAATTGCTCCGCAAGGAAGGCCGCAGCGACATCAAGGTGATTGCCGGCGGTGTCATCCCGGCGCAGGATTATGAATTTCTCAAAAATGCAGGCGTGCAGGGCATTTATGGCCCCGGATCCAACGTCGTCGAATGTGCCGCCGATGTGCTGCGCCTGCTTGGCCATAATATGCCGCCGGCAGGGGAATGAGGGCCATGTATTCCCCCCCGCGTCACCCTGAAACAAGTTCAGGGTGACGCGGTGGGTATCTCGAAATCATCATTACTCTATTCAGACCTTAAAAAGGCTTGTTCCTGATGTTCAAAAAAATCCTGATCGCAAATCGTGGCGAAATTGCTTGCCGCGTGATCCGCACGGCAAAACGCATGGGCATTCAGACGGTGGCCGTTTATTCGGATGCCGATGCGCGCGCGCCCTTTGTCCAGATGGCGGATGAGGCGGTGCATATTGGCCCGTCGCCAGCGGCTCAATCCTATCTGATTGCGGACAAGATCATCGCGGCGTGCAAGCAAACCGGCGCGGAGGCCGTTCACCCCGGCTATGGCTTCCTGTCGGAACGCACCAGTTTTGCCGAAGCGCTGGCCGCCGAGAATATCGCGTTCATCGGCCCGCCGGTCAAAGCCATTGCCGCCATGGGCGACAAGATTGAATCGAAGAAGATCGCGAAGGAAGCGGGCGTCAACGTCGTCCCCGGTTTTGTTGGGGAGATCGAGGATACCGAACACGCGGTGCGCATCTCAAACGAGATCGGCTATCCGGTGATGATGAAGGCCTCGGCTGGCGGCGGCGGCAAGGGGATGCGGCTGGCCTATAGCGAACAGGATGTGCGCGAGGGTTTTGAAGCGGTGAAGCGCGAAGGGCTGAACAGCTTTGGTGATGACCGTGTCTTTATCGAAAAGTTCATCCTCAACCCACGCCATATCGAAATCCAGATTTTGGGCGATCAGCACGGCAATGTGCTTTACCTGAATGAACGCGAATGCTCGATCCAGCGGCGTCACCAAAAGGTGGTGGAAGAAGCGCCATCGCCCTTTGTCACCCCCGAAATGCGCAAGGCCATGGGGGAACAATGCGTCGCGCTGGCGAAAGCTGTCGGCTATTACTCAGCGGGGACGGTGGAACTGATCGTTTCGGGCGCGGACCCGAGCGGCAAGAGCTTTTACTTCCTTGAAATGAACACCCGCCTTCAGGTGGAACATCCCGTGACGGAAGCCATTACCGGCGTTGATCTGGTCGAACAGATGATCCGTGTTGCCGCGGGCGAAAAGCTGGCGATGACGCAGGCGGATGTGAAGATTGACGGCTGGGCGATCGAAAACCGCGTCTATGCCGAAGACCCCTATCGCGGCTTCCTGCCCTCAACCGGGCGCATCGTGCGCTACAACCCGCCGGTGCCTGGCTGGAGCGGGGACCCCATTCGCGGCACCCATGGCGTGCGCGTCGATGATGGGGTGATGGATGGCGGTGAAGTCTCCATGTTCTATGATCCAATGATCGCCAAGCTGATCACCTGGGGCAAGACGCGGGATGAAGCGGCAGACCTTCAGGTGGCCGCCCTTGATCGGTTCGAGCTCGAAGGGCTGGGTCATAACATCGATTTCCTGTCAGCCATCATGCAGCACCCGCGTTTCCGGTCGGGCAATCTGACAACCGGTTTTATCGCGGAGGAATATCCAGAAGGCTTTAGCGGGGCCGCCGCGTCGCCTGACCTGTTGCGGCAATTGGCGGGGATTGCCGGTTTCATGGCCTGTGCCAATGCCGATCGGGCGCTTCAGATCGATGGTCAATTGGGCGATGATCTGGAACCGCCATCGGTGTGGCAGGTCATGATTGGCGGCATGAGCCATGAGGTTGAGGTGAGCGAGGAGGATCTGCGCGTTGATGGCGTGTCGATGGACCTCTCGCTGGAATATACGCCGGGCGACCGCTTGGTGATTGCTGACGCGGACGGCAAGGAATTGGCGGTCAAAGTATCGCGCACGCGCACCGGCTTCCGCCTGAC
>JAHEGQ010000026.1 GCA_024645025.1 Sphingomonadaceae bacterium | reverse complement strand
GAAATCGTGCCGGTGGGCGTCAGCCCCAATGGCACCAATATCAACGATGCCTGCGGGTCCACCGCGCCGATGTTGGTGCAAGAAACAGTGGTCGCCAGCGGAGCCGATATCGGCATTGCGCTGGATGGCGATGCCGACCGGTTGATCATCGTCGATGAAAAGGGCCGGGTCGTCGATGGCGACCAGATCATGGCACTGATTGGATCCAGCTGGGCGACGCGCGGGATTTTGAAAGGCGGCGGTGTCGTTGCGACTATTATGTCCAATTTGGGGCTGGAGCGGTTCCTACAAAGCCAAGGCCTTACGCTGGAGCGAACCAAGGTTGGTGATCGCTATGTGCTGGAACGGATGCGCGAGGGCGGCTTTAACGTCGGCGGCGAACAATCGGGCCATATGATCCTGTCTGATTATGGCACGACGGGCGATGGGTTGGTTGCGGCGCTTCAGGTGCTTGCCGAAATCGTTCGGCAGAACCGCCCCGCAAGCGAGGTGCTCCACCTGTTTGAGCCCGTGCCCCAGCTGTTGAAGAATGTGCGCTTTGCAGGGGGTAAGCCGCTGGAAGATGCTGCGGTGCAAGCCATGATCGCCTCTGCTGAAGCCGAATTGCAAGGCAAGGGGCGGCTTGTCATCCGCCCATCGGGTACAGAGCCTGTCATCCGCGTGATGGCCGAAGGCGATGATGCCGCGCAGGTGGAACGGCTGGTCGATGCGATTTGCGCCACCGTCCAAAAGGCAGCCGCCTGATGCTGGAGATGCGGCCCGATTGCGAACGCTGTGGCACAGACTTGCCCGCCTTTATGGGCGGCGCCTTTATCTGTTCCTTCGAATGCACCTTTTGCGCCGATTGTGCCGACGCCCTGGACGAATGCTGCCCCAATTGCGGCGGTGAATTGCTCGACCGGCCAACGCGTCCCAAGGCGATGCTGGATAAGCACCCCGGCTCTTCCGTCCGCAAGTTCCAGCCATGACAGCGCGCATCCTGATTATCGCCGGGTCCGATTCCGGCGGCGGCGCGGGCATTCAGGCAGATATCAAGACGGTAACGATGCTGGGCGGCCATGCGATGACAGCCATCACTGCAATCACCGCGCAAAACACGCTGGGCGTGACCGACGTCCATCCCATTCCGGCCGAAACCGTCATCGCGCAAATTGAGGCGGTCGCCAGCGACATTGGCGTCGATGCCGTGAAGATCGGCATGATTGGGGCAGCACAAACCGCACATCGCGTTGCTGATCGGCTGGCGACCCTTGGCGCGCCCATTGTCTTTGATCCCGTTATGGTTGCCACCAGCGGTTCGGCCCTTGCCGATGCCGACACCATCGCCGTTTTTACCCGGCTGATGGACATGGCAACGCTGACCACGCCCAACCTGCCAGAACTCGCGGCGCTGGGCGGCGAGGCGGTGGCACTGCGCCATGCCGGCACGCTGCTGATCAAAGGCGGCCATGCCGATGGCGGGACGATTGTTGACCGGCTGGTGGACCGCACCGGAGAGGCGGCGCGGTGGGAAGACAGTCGGATTGAAACGACGAGCACCCATGGCACGGGGTGCACGCTGGCGTCTGCCATTGCGACCGGATTGGGTCAGGGCTTGACGCTGAACGACGCCATCACGCGCGCGCGGCAATTTGTGCGCGCAGCGCTTCGGGCGGCGCCGGGGCTGGGCCACGGCCACGGACCGATGGGGCACCAAGCGGTGCGGGATATGGCCGTGTGATGATTGCCGGCGTCGATGAAGCCGGCCGGGGACCATTGGCGGGCCCGGTCGTGGCGGCGGCCGTCATCCTGTGTGAGGACGGCATTGAAGGTCTGGACGATTCGAAGAAATTATCTGCCAAGCGGCGCGGGGCACTTGAGGCATTGATTATGGCGCGCTGCCATGTCGGCATTGGCATTGCGAGCGTTGAAGAAATTGACCAAATCAACATCCTGCAGGCGACCTTTTTGGCGATGACCCGCGCGGTGGAGGCGCTGTGCAGCAGCGGCCAAGAGCCTGCGCATATCCTTGTCGATGGCAACCATGTGCCGCGCTGGCGTTGGCCCGCCAAAGCGGTAATCGGGGGCGATGCCATCCACCCGTGCATCTCAGCCGCCAGCATCATCGCCAAGGAGCATCGCGACCGCATCATGATCGCGGCCGATGCGGACTATCCAGGTTATGGCTGGGCGTCGAACAAGGGCTATGGGTCCGCCACCCATATGGCGGCCCTGCGCGCATTGGGCCCGTCCCCCCTGCATCGACGGTCCTTTGCGCCCGTGGCACAACATTTTTTTGACCTGTGAGTCCTCCGCGCCACACCACTAGGACTTGAGTCCCTGTGGATAACTTTGTGCCATATGATGTGGCGGACTCGTTTCGTTCCCCCCTTGATGACAGAAAAGTGACGGAATTCTGCGGCCCTTCAAGGCTTGACGGGGGAGTCCGGATGACTCACCACGCGCATTCTTGTTCGAAAAGGAGTGTCCGATGGGCGTCATGGAGAAGGTTCGGAAGGCCGAGATAAAGGCCGTAGACCTGCCGCTCGACCAGATTCTGATGGGCGACTGTATCGAAGCGATGCGGGCGCTGCCGGATGCGTGCATCGACATGGTTTTTGCCGACCCGCCCTATAACCTCCAGCTGGGCGGCGACCTGTTTCGCCCCGAAGGCGGCCGCGTCGATGCCGTCACCAATGATTGGGACAAGTTTGACAGCTTAAAGGCCTATGACGCCTTTTCCCGCGATTGGCTGGCCGAAGCCCGCCGTATCCTGAAGCCCAATGGCACGTTGTGGGTGATCGGCAGCTATCACAACATCTTCCGCGTCGGCTCTGTCTTGCAGGACGAGGGCTTCTGGATCCTCAACGACATTATCTGGCGCAAGGTCAACCCAATGCCCAATTTCAAGGGCACACGCTTCACCAACGCGCACGAAACGCTGATCTGGGCCTCCAAGGGCGAAAACGCGAAATACACGTTCAATTATCGCGCGATGAAGACGCTGAACGACGAACTGCAAATGCGGTCCGATTGGTCCTTCCCGATTTGCAGCGGGCAAGAGCGGATCAAGCGCAATGGCACCAAGGCGCACCCGACACAAAAGCCCGAGGCGCTGCTTTATCGCATCCTTTTGGCCTGCACCAAGCCGGGCGATGTCGTGCTGGACCCGTTCTTCGGCACCGGGACAACCGGTGCGGTCGCCAAGCGACTGGGCCGTCACTTCATTGGGCTGGAACGCGAAGCAAGCTATGTCGACGTGGCGCAAGAGCGGATCGCCGCCGCATTGCCGCTGGACGAATCGTCGGTCAAGACGATGCAGGCGGATACCGCCGCCCCGCGTGTTGCCTTTGGGACGCTGGTGGAAACCGGCTATATTACGCCGGGCACCACGGTGTGCGATCTGAAGCGCCGCTGGACGGCGACGGTGCGCGCCGATGGCTCACTGGCGCATGAAAGCGGGGCCGGGTCCATCCATAAATTGGGCGCCACGCTGCAAGGCGCGCCCAGCTGCAATGGCTGGACCTTCTGGCACACCGAGACGCCTGACGGCCTGAAGCCGATTGACGCGCTGCGCCAGACCTATCTGCTCGCCACCCAGCCCTGATGCCCGATCTTTCGCCCCACGCCCGGCTTTATGCCCGGCCTACGGGCTTTATCGACGCGCCCTTTGGGTTTGACGGTCAGTTCGCGCGGCTGGCCGGCGGGCTGCAATATTTTGCCGCATGGGAAATGATCGCCGTCGAAAAGGGCAAGCGCACCGGTCAATGGCTGGTGCCCATCGACCGAGCGGACGACTGGTGCGCTCCGCTGGACAGCAATCAGGCGCACAGGCTTCAGCAGATGATGACCCGGGCATTGGCACCGCGCGCGCCGCTGCGCTTTGGCGGCCAGACGCTGCCCTTAGCCGAGCCGCAGGTGATGGGCATCCTCAACATCACGCCCGACAGTTTTTCCGGAGGCAGCGCTTTTCTGGATGATCCCGCAGGCTCTGCCGCGATTGCCCGGCAAATGGCCGCCGATGGCGCCGCGATCATTGATCTGGGAGGCGAATCGACCCGTCCGGGCGCTGCCCTGGTTTGGGATCAGGATGAGCTGGACCGCGTCCTGCCCGTGGTGAAGGCGCTGGACGGATCCGGCCTGATCCTGTCGCTGGATACGCGCAAGGCGCTGGTCATGCGCGCCGGCCTTGCAGCGGGTGCCCAGATTATCAACGATGTATCGGCGCTGCTATTTGATGATCAGGCGCTGGATGTCGTCTTGGCGTCCAACTGCCCGGTTGTCTTGATGCACTCTCCCGGCAAGCCCGATGATCTTCATGGCAACGACCAATATGGCGACCCGCTGTTGGACGTTTATGACTGGCTGGAAGCGCGGATCGACGCGGTGGTGGCAGCAGGTGTAGCGCGCGACCGGATTATCGCAGACCCGGGCATTGGCTTTGGCAAAAGAAGCGTCGCCGATAATCTGCGGATTATGAACGGCCTCGCGCTCTATCACGGTTTGGGCGTGCCCATCTTATTGGGGGCGAGCCGCAAACGGGTTATTGGAGCCCTTTCCAACGAAGCCCCGGCAGACCAAAGGCTGGGCGGATCCCTGGCGCTCGCCCTGAAAGCGGCCGAACAAGGAGCCCAGATCATCCGCGTGCATGATGTCTTTGAAACTGTGCAGGCGCTGCGCGTCTGGCGGGGGCATCGCGATGCGGCCCTTGGCAGGGCCTGACCCTAAGACCATCTGGCGTGGGCCTGATTTTTCGGGCCTCATCCGCGGGGATGAACAAGGGGGGAAGCGATGTTAATCCGCACCATAACCACTTATGCGCTGACTGGTCTGTGTTTTGCGCTGATCGACAGCATCTGGCTGCGCACCATGTATACGCGGCTTTATCAGCCCGAATTGGGGGACGTTTTGGGGGGGCTCCGCTTGGGCCCGGCCATTGCCTTTTACTTGATTTATATCGCTGGGATGATGTGGTTCGCGGTCAGCCCGGCGCTGGCCAATGGCCGCTGGCAAACCGCGCTGGTGCAAGGCGCTGTTTTGGGCTTTTTGTGTTACGCCACTTATGATCTGACCAATTATGCGACGCTTAAAGTCTGGAGCTTCAAGGTCACGGTGCTGGATATTCTATGGGGCACCTTTTTGACGGGCAGCGCAGCACTGGCCGGCTGGGCCGCGACCCGTGCCCTTTTTGGCAAAGGCTGAACTTCAGGCGACTTCGCTGATCCCCAGATCGGTCAGCTTGCGATACAGGGTGGACCGCCCAATGCCCAAGCGGCGGGCCACCTCTGTCATGCGTCCACGATATTGGCCAATGGCGAGGCGGATGACATCCGCTTCAATATCTTCCAGCGGGCGGATATTGCCATCGGGCAGATATAAGGTGACGCCCGCCTGATGCTGTATCCGCGCAACCTCCCGAAACGACTGGCGGTTGGCCTGATTGGCGATATGCGGGAAGTCCGCCGCAGTCAGGGCATCCCCCTCGCACAGCACAGCGGCGCGGAAGAGGACGTTTTGCAACTGCCGCACATTGCCCGGCCAGCTATAGCCGGACAGCAAGGCCAGCGCGGAATCGGTCAGGCCCAAATCGCGCAGGCCCGGCTGGCTGCAAATCCGCGCCAGTAAATGGCGAGCAAGAGCCGGAATATCGGCCGACCTTTCGTGAAGGGTCGGGATAACCAATTGGAAAGCGGCCAGCTTTTGCGCGAGAATAGGATCAAAACGCCCCGTCTTTACACTGTCTTCCAGACGACCGTTGACCGCCGCAATCACCCGCACATCGGCCCCCAGCGTCATCCGCGCCCCGGCGGGACGCACAAAGCCCGTATTGATGAAGCCCAAAAGCCCAATCTGGGCCTCAAGCGGCAAGACCTGAACATCATCCAGAAAGAGAGTGCCGCCATCGGCATCGGCGATTTTTCCGATATGCCGGGTAAAGGCACCCGCAAAGGCCCCCTTTTCATGCCCGAAAAGATGCGACCGGATCAGGTTGGCGGGCAGCGCTGCACAGTTAACGGTGACAAGCGGGCGTTTGGCGCGGGGCGAAGCCGCATGAATGGCCTCGGCCACCATTTCCTTGCCAACCCCCGGATCCCCTTCAATCAAGACCGGCGGGCGGGCGCGGGCAGCCTTGGCGGCGACTGCCATTGCCGTGCGAAACCGCGGGGTAGAACCCACAATTTCTTCAAAGCGCAAAGGGGCCGACAGCTTTTCCGTCAAGGGCCGTAATTCTCCAGGGGACAGGGTATCGCTGGTTGCAACATCAAGCGCGGCCAAGAGCCGTTCCGGGGCGATTGGTTTGACCAGAAAATCGGTCGCGCCGGCGCGCATCGCATCCACCGCCATGCCGACATCGCTGACCGGCGTTAACATCAGGATCGGCAATTTGTGGCGACGCGCCTTGATTTCGCGGATCAAGGCCAAGGCTTCAACCGACGGCATATTGTGATCCAGCAGGACAACGTCCAGCATCATGCCATCACGGGTGCCCAGCATGGCAATTGCGGTTTCGGAATCATTGGCAAAGATCGTGCGCCATCCCGCGCGCGCGGCAAGCGCCGAAACCAGCCGCTGCTGGGCAGGCTCATCGTCGATCAGCATGAGCATGCGCATACCGGTTGGTGTCATGACTATCCCTTAACCACCCTGAGTCAGGACGGTGCTAGGGGTTAAGGGTAAAAACCGGCTTAACTTACACATACAGAACTGACACACACTGGCCCCTTCCCCAAAGGACGCGATTGGAGGCTTGAGACAATTGTTGCGCGTCGGTAAAGCGGGGTCAAAGCTTTTTGTGAGGAGTTTGAAAGAATGGCGAGCAACAACGATATGAAGGCGCACAATCAGACCTATGAAGGCGTGATGTCCTTGCTGAAATGGGGCACGATCGCATCTGCGGCCATCGCGGTGCTGGTTGTTATCCTGATCGCGAAATAACGTGGTCCGCATCGCCGTTCTGAAGGAAAGCGCACCCGGCGAAACCCGGGTTGCCGCCACCCCGGAAACGGTCAAAAAATTCGTCGCCCTTGGCGCGACGGTCGTGGTCGAACACGGGGCGGGGCTGACCGCCAGCATCGCGGATGCCGATTATGCAGCCGCGGGCGCAACGCTTGCCCCGGCCGCCAAGCTTCTGGTGGATGCAGACATTATTCTGGCCGTACAAGGCCCTGACCCAGCCCGCCTAAAGGGCCAATCAGCTGAGGCTTGGCTGGTCGCATCGCTTGACCCCTTTGGCCAGCGGGCGCGAGTCGACGCTTATGCCAAGGCCGGTATCGATGCCTTGGCGATGGAGTTCATGCCGCGCATCACCCGTGCGCAATCAATGGACATCTTGTCGTCTCAGTCCAATCTGTCGGGCTATAAGGCGGTGATTGATGCAGCGGCCACCTATGGCCGCGCTTTTCCGATGATGATGACGGCGGCGGGCACTATTTCGGCCGCGCGTGCCTTTGTGATGGGTGTCGGCGTTGCTGGCTTGCAGGCGATTGCCACCGCGCGTCGGCTGGGCGCCCAAGTTTCAGCAACCGACGTTCGATCTGCGACGCGCGAACAAATCGAATCCCTTGGCGCCAAGGCGATTTTTGTGGACAGCGTGGCCGGGATCGAGGGCGAAGGCGCGGGCGGCTATGCCACCGAAATGTCCGATGCCTATAAGGCGGCCCAAGCCGAACTGGTGTCGGCCCATATCGCCAAGCAGGACATTGTCATCACAACCGCGCTGATCCCCGGGCGCGCCGCCCCCCGCCTGATCAGCGATGCCCAAATTGCCAGCATGAAACCGGGCAGCGTCATTTTTGATCTGGCAGTGGCGCAAGGCGGCAATGTGGAAGGTTCGGTGGCGGACCAGATTGTCGAACGCCATGGCGTCAAGATCATGGGCTATGCCAATACGCCCGCGCATCTGGCGGCCGATGCGTCGGCTCTTTTTGCCCGCAACCTCTATAATTTCCTGTCCGCCTTTTGGGATAAGGATGCAGGCCGCCCGGTGCTGCCTGATGAGGATGAGATTACAGCTGCCATCCGCCTGACGCGAAACGGCGCTGTTGTGAACGAACGACTTTTGGGCACGGCCTAACGCGGGAGCACGACGATGGACTTTATCAGTATTCTTTCGATCTTCGTGCTGGCCTGCTTTGTTGGCTATTATGTCGTCTGGTCGGTGACGCCTGCGCTGCACACGCCGCTCATGGCGGTCACCAACGCCATTTCGTCGGTCATCATCGTTGGCGCGCTGATTGCCGCCTCCCCCGCCGGAGACTGGGGCGTTGCCAAGGCCTTGGGGCTGCTGGCGGTGGTGCTGGCGGCGGTGAATATTTTTGGCGGCTTTGCCGTGACCGAACGGATGCTGGCCATGTACAAGAAAAAGGATCGCTGACGGCCGTTTGTTGCGCCGCGGGTGGTCCCGAAATGAGGAGGGGGTCGCCATGTTTATCGGTCATTTCGCGCCAGCCTTTTTGGCGGCAACGCATCGTAAATCTTCGTCCTTGCCGGTGTTGTTCATCGGGGGTCAGTTGGTCGACTGGGCCTTTTTTGGCCTGTTGCTGACGGGCGCGGA
>JAHEGQ010000022.1:532-8569 GCA_024645025.1 Sphingomonadaceae bacterium | reverse complement strand
GCCCCGGCAACCCGGCATAGCTTGCGCCATGATAAGCCGATGTCGCGGGTAAAGCGGCGATCAGGCGACGATGCGCTTCCCCCAAAGCATGATAGGGCACGCCCGGCAACAAGTGGTGCAGCGCGTGATACCTCAGGCCAACCGGGGCCCAGATGGCCGGCAAAATACCCGGTGGTGGCACATTCACGCTGTCCAGATATTGGCCTGTAACACTCATCACATCGCCGTCATTTTGCCAAAGATGCGCGACCAGCGTGCGGATCTGATTGATGACGACGATCGCTGAATGGATGCCCAATGCGACAAGGAAAGCAGGCAGCGGCACGCGGCCGGTTGCGACAAGGCCGATCAGGCTGACCGCCCAAATGGCGGCGCCCGCTTCTTGCCAGATCCACATTTTGCGAAACGCGCCTTCCGGCATCCGCCGCCTAAAATTCGGGTTGATCGACAAGCTGGAATAGCGCGCCACGATCAGCGCCCGCAGCCGCTTTGACAGCAGCGAGAGGGGCGATAACAGTGCAAAGCGCAGCAGGACGGCAACCGGCCCCAAGGTGGAAATTACGACGAACAGCGGCACCGTCCATGGCTTCATCAGCGCCAATGGCAGATATTCTGGGTCTTCATCCGTACCATATCGCGTACGCGCATGGTGGAGGCTGTGCACACCTTCATACATAAAGGATGGCACAAGCAACGGAACGCCAATCAACAGGTTCCATGCAAAGCGGAACCCCGGCAACGCCGTTGGCCGGATATGCGTCAATTCATGGATGAACAGCGCGGCGCGGTAGAGCGTCAGGGCAGAGGCAAGGCCCCAGCCGAGCATCGCGAGCGGGCGATCCGCAAGGATCGCCAGTGCCATCGTCCCATAACCCAGGGCGACACAGATCAAAAAGTCGGGCCAATAAATCTCTGGCCGAGGTGCGTTCAAGTCGCGCGTCAATTCAGCTGCAGCGCGGATCATGGCGGCATCGTCAGGATGCTGGGCAAGCGGGCTTTGCGCCGCACTGGCTTGTGCAGGGACGGCAGGGTCAAGAGAAAGGCGTGCGCTGGTCATACTTGTTCCAAGTTCTGGCGGGGCTTACACCTGATCAACATGGCAGGATCATGGCGAAGCCGTAGTCGCAGGTTATGGGCTGCCTTGACATCGCGTCAAGAAGGCGGGACTTGCGGCGGATTATCGGGTTATCAAGGATGTGGATCATTGACCGAGATCAGTTTAAAGGTTCGACCGGTTTTGACCAAAGCGGATCGCGCGGCTTTTGTCGATCTGCCCTTTCGGCTTTATGCCGATGACCCGCATTGGGTGCCGCCGCTGAAAGATGAGGTCTATGGCCTGATCACGCCCGGCAAGAACCCGTGGTTTGAACATGGCGAAGCGCAATTGTTCCTCGCAGAACGCGGTGGCCGCGTCGTCGGCCGCATTTCAGCGCATATTGATCAATTGGCGCTGGCCCAGCCGCCGGAACAAGGCATGGGCCCCGGTACCGGCAATTGGGGCCTTTTCGAGGCCGAAGATGCCGATGCCGCGGCTGCCCTGATCGCCGCTGCCGAAGATTGGCTGCGTGGCAAGGGGATGGTCCGGTCTTTGGGGCCGTTGTCAATTTCGATCTGGGATGAGCCAGGCCTGTTGGTCAACGGCTTTGACCATCCGCCGACCATCATGATGGGTCATAATTCGGCGTCCTATCAGGCGTGGGTGGAGGCTGCCGGCTATCGTTTTGCCAAGTCGCTTCGGACATGGGAACTGGATATTTCCAAGCCCTTTCCAGAGCTGGTTCAGCGGATCGTGGCGGGCGGAGAGCGCAACGCCCGGATCCGGGTGCGCAAGGTTAACAAGGCACGCTTTGCAGAAGAGGCCACCCTTATTCTGGGCATTTTGAACGATGCCTGGAGCGACAATTGGGGGTTCGTGCCGCTGACCGACACAGAGATTGCCTTTGTCGGCAAAAAGCTGAAGCCGCTGGTCTATGAAGATCTGGTGATGGTGGCCGAATATGATGGCGAACCCGTCGCCTTCATGATCGTCCTGCCCGACGTCAATGAACAGCTGGCAGGCTTTGGCGGGTCTTTATGGCCGTTCAATTGGGCTAAGCTGCTCTGGTGGTTGCGCAAGCCCCGGGTGCGGACGGTGCGCGTGCCGTTAATGGGTGTCGTCAAACGCCTGCAATCGTCGCGCATGGCCAGTCAGTTGGTCTTCATGATGATTGAGACGATCCGCCGTAAGGTGATTGTCGATTATGGCGCCACACGTGGGGAGATCGGCTGGATTTTGGATGACAACCAGGGGATGAACGCCATCGCTGACGCCATCCACAGCCAGATTAACAAGGACTATTGGGTTTACGAAAAGGCCCTGTAATCAAGGCGTTTGGACGCTTACGATGTGCGCCTGACCGGGCTGGCCAAAGCCGTCGAAAAGGGCGGCAGCCAATCGGGTGGCGATTGCATCTTCTGTCCAGTGCGCATCGCCGTCGCGCGTTTCCATTGACGCACGACCTTCCCACAAGGTTGCCTGCGTCTTGCGATCTTTGATCCGCACTTTGATCTGGGTGGCAATAATGGCCTTGCGCGCCTTTCCAAGATCGATGTTGAGGGCAAGCCCCATCATTGATCCCCGGTTGGAAATGCCCATCATCGCGGTGCCGCTAACCGGTTTCTGCTTTGCAGCTTCCGGTTCCACAATCGTGCGCGTGACAATCAGTTCGGCAAGCTGGCCATCCGGCGCCTCGGTCTGGGCGGTGTTATAGCCCGCCTTGGCCAATTGATCGACAAGTGCAGCCTCAAAGACCGCGCCAGTGGTTTGTTGCAAATCTGCATCTGGGTTGGATTTAACGATGATCGGTCCATGGCCCAGTTTTGCTTCGGCGTCCTTTGCGATGAACCGCGCTGTCGTCACATGATCATCCAGCGATAGGCGCGCGGCCTTTGGCGCTCGGCCAGCAGGCCGGACAGGGTCGCTTGGCGGCCCTTGCACGTCTTGGGCAAGGCTGGGGGCGCCCAGCGCGAGCATCAGGCCAAAGAGTGTTTTGGATCGTATCGACATGGAGGTTCCTAGGGGTAGATCAGTTTGGATCAGGGTGTGCGGCAACGCCTTGCTGGATCATGAACAAGGCAGGCAGATCACGCGTCGGCCAGCACAATCCAAGTCGGGGCATGGTCGCTGGCCTTTTCGCGGCCGCGATAGTCCTTATCGACACCAGCATCGATCAGCCGGTCTGCCGCTTCGGGGGACAGCATTAGATGGTCGATGCGAAAGCCCGCATCCCGCTGCCATGCGCCAGCCTGATAATCCCAAAAGGTCCACAGCCGTCTTTTGGGGTGGCGTGCCTCCAGCGCATCTGTCAGGCCAAGTGCGGCAAGTCGGCGAAACGCCGCCCGGCTTTCCGGCTGCATCAGCGCATCATCCGCCATCGAACGCGGGTTTGCGATGTCGTCATCGGTGGGGATGACGTTATAATCGCCGGCCAGAACCACCGGGATTTCCAGCGCCATCAGGTCGCGCGCGCGCGCGATCAGCCGGTCGAACCATTTCAGCTTATAGTCAAATTTGGGGCCTGGCTGCGGGTTGCCATTTGGCAGATACAGGGCCGCGACGCGCAGGCCGAAGACGTCCGCTTCAATATAGCGGCTATGGTCATCATCTGGATCTCCGCCCAATCCCTTTTGAACTTCCACGGGTTTGGTTCCCCGCGCCAGAATGGCAACGCCGTTAAAGCCCTTTTGACCATGCCAGATACCCTGATAGCCCGCGGCTTCAATTTCGGCGATGGGCAGCGTGTCGTCGCTGGATTTCAGTTCTTGCAGGCAAACAATGTCGGGCTTTTGTTCGTCCAGCCATTCCAGCAAACGGGGCAGACGGGCTTTGATGCCATTGACGTTATAAGTGGCGATCCGCATCCGGCCGGCGATCAGACGGAAAAGCTGGCGCCGCAGCCGCAGCCGGACGCGGCATTGGGGTTGGTGACGCGAAAGGCGGCTCCGCCAAGCGATTCGACATAATCAACGGCAGCGCCATCAACGAGATCAAGGCTCACCGGGTCGACAACCAGCCTAACCCCAGCGGTTTCCGTCACCAGATCGCCCGCGTCCACCGCATCGGCAAGATCAAAGCGATATTGAAAGCCAGAACAGCCGCCCCCTTCCACCGAAAGGCGCAAAATGGCGGGCTTGTTCTGCTTTTGGGCGATGATCGCCACGCGCGCAGCGGCGCTTTCCGTGAGGTCAACCTTGTGCATAAACCTTAGATAGGCGCACGCACGCGGCGCGGCAAGGCAGGGTTATTCGCCCTTTGCCGGACCACCCAATGCAACGCCATTGGTGTTGCGGCGTTCCATCGCCAGCAAATAGCCGTCGGTGCGCAGGAAGGGGATCGGGTTCACGGCACGGCCATCCAAGCGCACTTCATAGTGCAAGTGGCTGCCGGTTGAACGACCCGTTGAGCCCATCATGCCGATCAACTGGCCACGGGTCACGCGGCTGCCCGGCTGCGCAATAATCTGCGACAAGTGGCCATAGCGGGTCTGAATGCCTTCGCCATGTTCCAGCTCAATCAAATTGCCGTAACCGCCGACCCAACCGGCCCGGCCAACAATGCCGTCCGCGGTTGCATAAACCGGGGTCCCAATCGGGCCGGGAATATCCACGCCAGCGTGCATCGCCGCCCCACCGCGGAACGGATCCGAACGAACGCCAAAGCCGCTCGACAGGGAAATGTTCAGCGTTACCGGCTTTGCCGAAGGGATGGCCACGCTCGATTGCCCGCCGGAATCAAGGCTCTTCCAGCTGTTAAACATCGCCCGGAACTGCGGGTCAGCCTTGACCGGTTGCTGCGACGAAAGAGTGGACGACGAAACCGCCTGATAGGGACCGCCAACGCCAGCGGCCATAGCTTGACGCGGCAGCACGGCGACGAACAAGCCGATGACGGCCAGAATCAGAATGCCGAGACGGGAGATGCCGCCATCAGCCCCAAAGGCAGCCGCCTTGGAATCCGAAAACGCATGGTCATAATCGCGCTCGATAAAGCCGGGCGCTTTCGCTGACGCCATGATGTGCAACCCCCAAAACTTAAAAACAGCGTTCAAGCGCGCCGCGCCGAACCAATCTCTCGTCAGGGGGCATGAATAAGCGTGTCTGCAGACGCAAGCTCATGGTAATAATCGCGCGTTAAACCGGCTCTCAACCGCGCTGAGTCGTTGAATGGCGGCTTAAGCTGCCCCCGAAAATACCGTTTTACGAGGGTTTGCCACAAAGTGGCGGGCTGTTCGCCCGACGATTCGGCCAGCGCTGCAAACCATTTCGACCCAAAGCCAACATGGCGAATCTCGTCGGTGTAGATGCGCTGCAGGATACGGGCGCTGGTCGTGTCGCCCATCTTCTCCAGCCGGGCGATGGTGGCCGGGCTGACATCCAGACCACGGGCTTCCAGCACCATCGGCACGATGGCCAAGCGGGCGAGAATGTCTGACGCGGTTTGGGCGGCCGATTCCCACAATCCATCATGCGCGGGAAGCGCGCCATAAAAGCTGCCAAATTGGGCAAGGCGCCGCTCCAACAGCATGAAGTGCATTGCTTCATCTGCGCCGACGGACAACCAATCGTCGATAAAGTCCTTGGGCAGCCCCGCGCCAAATCGACCCGCCATGTCGAACGCCAGATCAATGGCAGAAAATTCAATATGGGCAAAGGCATGGAGCATAGCGATCCGCCCCGCGATCGATCCGGCCCGGCGGCGTGCGGGCATTTGCCCGGGCGGTAAAAGCTGGGGATGTTCCGGGCGCGCGGGGCGGTTGGGCATGGCAACGTCAAAAATAGGGTCCAGACGGCCCAGTCGCCAATCGCGGGCCACCTGCCTTGCCCGCATCACCTTGTCGCGCGGGGTGGCTGTTTCAAGGACAGTGCGGATGGCTTGGGCCACGCTTGTCACAGCCAATCTCCCAAGGCCTTGGTCAGGTAGAAAATCCCGATGGCGGTTACGATCCACGCGGTCCAGCGCTTGAAATTGACGTCGGTCATCCTGTCGAGCACCCAGCCGCCCAGCGCTGTCCCGGCCATTGAGAGCGGGATCGCCAGCCCAAACATCCAAAGCGGCGGCAAGGCGGCTGTCTTGTGTGTCCAAAAGAGCGGGGCACCATAAACAAGGATCTTCGCCAAATGGCTGAACACCTGCGTTGCGGCCTTGGTCGCGACAATTTCGTGGCGCGTCAGTTGGGTGCGCACGAAAAATATGTCGAGCAACGGCCCGGCCACCCCTGCGGTGAGGTTCAGGCTGGTTACCAGAAAGCCAGAGGCCAGCGCATGGGGGCGGCGCGCGGCATCCAGTTGCACCCAATCACGCGGCAACCAGACCAGCATCGGCACCAGCCCCAGCAGCAGAAAGACCAAGGTGGGTGATGGTGTGAAGGCCAGACAGGCGACAACGCCTGCGGCGACGGCGGAGGCCAGACAAAAATAGAGAAGGATGGGCCAGCGTACATGGCGGCGGTGCAGGATCGCGCGCCAGCCATTGGCGACAAGCTGCAGAATGCCGTGCGTCACAAAGGCCGCCGAGACGGGCAGGACAAGGGCAAGCGCCCCCATCAGAACCAGCCCGCCTGCCATGCCGAAAATTCCGGAAAGGGCCGCGGTCAAAAACGCCGTGGCGATGATGAATGCAGCCGTCCCCAAGGGCATCAGATCGCCTTTGCGGCCTCCAGCACCTCGGCGGCATGGCCGGGCACCTTCACCTTGCGCCAGACGCGGGCGATCTTGCCGTCCGGCCCGATCAGGAAGGTGGCCCGTTCAATGCCCATATATTTGCGGCCATACATGGATTTTTCCACCCATGTGCCAAAGGCTTCGCACACGTCGCCCGCCTCATCGCTGCCTAAGGCGACCTTCAGGTCATATTTGGCCTGAAACTTGGCATGGCTTGCCAGACTGTCCTTCGAAATGCCGACAATGCTGGCCCCGGTGGCCGCGAAATCACTGGCAAGTGCTGTAAAGTCCTGCGCTTCGCGCGTGCAGCCCGATGTGTCGTCTTTGGGGTAGAAATAGAGGATGAGCTTGCGCCCCGTATAGTCCTTCACCGATGCAGGGCCATCGGCCGTTGCAAAGCGCGCATCGGGCGCGCTGTCACCTTGGTTCAGCATATCAATTATCCTCAGTGGTTGAAACGCGACCCCACTCTCTGGCCACGCTCTGCCGCGTCTTGTCGAGCTGCGCAAGCAGGTCGTCCCAGTCATCCGCGCCAGATGCCCGGGCGATGACGGGCCGGGTTACCTCAGGCGGGATTTGCAGGCTGGGCGCCATCAAGCGCACCGCCACCAGCGTCCGGGTCAGCAGCCAGTGCGCGCCGATCATATCCGCCGGCACAATGCCCGCTTCGGCCAGCGCCGCAATGGCATCACCCAGAAAGGGTGTCAGACCGCAGCCACTGGCCAGTTGCGATACATGGGTCAGAAACTCCAAATCAACCAGACCGCCTGCGCACAGCTTGACATCCAGCGGCCCCTGGGCGGGCTTATGGGCGGCCATGTCGCGTCGCATCTTGGCCGCATCGGCGCGCAATTTCCGCGTATCCCTTGGCTGGTTGAGGATGCCGGTGATGATGTCTTGTGTCTGCTGGCGGGCCTTGGCCGATCCATAAACAGGGCGCGCACGTGTCAGCGCCATATGTTCCCAAGTCCACGCATCGTGCGCCTGATAGCGTTCAAACGCTGCCAGCGAGACGGCCAGCGGGCCGTCATTGCCCGATGGACGCAGCCGGGTATCCACCTCATAAAGCGGCCCGGCGGCCGTCGCGACGGAAAGGCCGTTGGTCACCCGTTGGCTCAGCCGGTTAAAATAATGGACTGCGCCCAATGGCTTTGGGCCATCCGACTCTGCCGAAAAATCGCCGGTGAAAAGATAGATGAGGTCAAGGTCCGATGCGTGGGTCAGCTCTGCGCCGCCCATTCGGCCCAAGGCCAATATCACCAGCTCCCCATCCGGCACCTTGCCATGTGTCTGTTCGAAGGCCGTGATTGTGGCATCAGCCACGGTCTGGATGGCGGC
>JAHEGQ010000022.1:0-522 GCA_024645025.1 Sphingomonadaceae bacterium | reverse complement strand
GGCATAGCCATGGGCAACGGCCAAGGCGTCGCGGGCGCCAGCCGCCAATTGGACGCCAAGGGCAAAGCGCATTTCACCCACGACCCGCCGCACATGGTCCAGCTGGTCCTCCAGCGTCTCGCCGCCCTGCAACAACGCCGCGATCTCTGATACGCTGCCCGGCGCATCAAAGGCCGAGGCATCAATCAGCCGGTCCAACATCGCCGGGCGTTGACCAAGCTGTTCGGCCAATGTGGGGGCATGGCACAAGATATCGGCCAGCATCGCCAGCAAAGCCGGGCGGGCTTCGAGCAGGCGGAACAGGTTGATGGCGCTGGGCAGGCGTTCCACAATCGTTGAAAACTGGTTGATCGCGGTCAGCGGGTCGGGCGCTTTGCCCAGTCCTTCCACCAGCTTGGGCAGCACGGCTTCCAGTGCCTCGCGCGCGGCAGGCGTGCGCACCGCCCGAACAGCGCCCGACCGCCAATGAAGGATGCGCTGCGCCGCTTGGGTCGGATCGGTAAAGCCCGCAGCGCGCAAGGC
>JAHEGQ010000019.1 GCA_024645025.1 Sphingomonadaceae bacterium | reverse complement strand
GTTTCATTGTCGCCAATCGAGCGCAAAAACATATCCTCATGATTGCCGCACAATACGCGCACATTGCGGTGAACCTGAAGCGCCCGCACCGCCGAAATCACACCCGAAGAATCTGGCCCCCGATCAATAAGATCACCCAGAAAAATCAACAGGGAGGGCACTGGTGCGCGTGCGCGCTCATCCGCCGCGATCAGGTCAAGTAACTGATGCAGCAGGTCAAGACGGCCATGCACATCCCCGATGGCATATACACGTTGACCCGGCGCAAGGCAGGGCACACGCCCCTGAATTGCAGGATGCCCGCCCGCGCCTTTATTCGAGCCTGTGCGCCGCTTCGCCAGCCAATGCGCGCTCTGGCGCAGAATTTCAGAAACTTTTTTCATTTAGGATCAAATTACTGCATCCATAATCGCCAAATACCCCCAGAGCTCCAAATCAACTGCATTTGAAGATCACGGCATTCGGCGCACCCATTTTGATGTACGTCATGGCAACGCTGGATTTGGCGGGGCTGAAATAAAAGGTGAAAGGCGTGCGCTCCCTCACCCCCCAAGCAGCGATATCGCGACCAAGATACGCAATCCGGATATCCGATGTATCGACTGCCTTCTTGTCCTTAATGGCATGAAACTGCCAGATCTGCGCCTTGGAAAAGAGATCGATCCGATTGTTCACCAGATCGATACTGATCCGATTGACCTCTGCATAGGGCCCCGCCTCACGAGCAGATGTTGGAGCGCAGCTTAAATCGACATGTTTGGTTTCGACAACGGTCACCTTGTTTTCCACCTTGTCTGAAGCATCGTCTCCAGAAAATGCGGTGCAGCCTGCAAGGATAGTCGTTGCAGCAACAAACAGCAAAGTGCGGCGCATAAAACCAATCCTTATTCATTACGGAAAATGGGAATTTTCTTTGCTGAAAGGAGAATATACAAAATCTTCAAATGATCCAATCTTCCGGTCCAAATTCTGTTTATTTGATCCAAATCGACATAATCTTTGATTGTAAAAATTCTAACTGGAATAGCGATGGCCACCCTAAAGCTCGGCTTGGGCTAGGCGAAGGGACAATCGCTTTGCTTATCCCCGACCTGCGCCATAAAGCGGCTCGGGGCTGAAGACGAAAAGGACGTTTGGGGTGAACCTTTTTTCAAACCTGGATGCGTTGCACGCGGCAGCGGGCATGCTGGTCGGGTTGCTGGTTGGGTTGACCGGTGTCGGCGGTGGGTCACTGATGACGCCGATCCTAGTCCTTTTATTCGGGGTCGCACCGCAAACGGCGGTGGGCACTGATCTGCTTTATGCCGCCATCACTAAAATTGCCGGGTCTGCGGTGCATGGCTGGCGGGAAACCGTGGACTGGAAAATTGTCCGTCGGCTGGCAATGGGGAGCATCCCAGCCTCGGTCATCACCTTGCTGCTGCTGCCGCGCCCGGGCCATGTCGGCGGCCACACGGAAAAAGTTATCCTGATCTCTCTGGCGGTCTTGCTGGCGGCAACGGCGCTTGCTGTGGTGTTTCGCGAAAAGCTGGTGGCAAAAGCGCATCGTCTGCAGCCCATCGAATCCCCAACCCGGGTCTTGGTGAGCACCGTTATCCTTGGGGCGCTGGTGGGGGTTGCCGTTTCCATTTCTTCTGTGGGCGCTGGGGCGATTGGGGTCACGGTCCTCCTGTTGCTCTATCCGCGACTACCGGTGGTCAACATTGTCGGATCGGATATCGCCCATGCTGTTCCGCTTGCCCTCATCGCGGGGACGGGCCATTGGATTTTGGGCGATGTCGATTCAGAATTACTTACCAATTTGCTGGTGGGGTCTATCCCTGGTGTGATCGTCGGAAGCTTATTGTCAACACGGGCCCCTGCGCGCATTCTGCAAATCCTGCTCGCTTGTGTGTTGGCGCTATCGTCATGGCAGCTTTACCTAAAGGCGCAAAAAGGCAGCGGCGCCTCTCAGCAGACGACAACCGCGCAGCACCGCACCGCCTAGATTAGCGCTGCCTATCTATCCAGGCAGCCGCACCCCCTTCGCCGAACACCTTCAAAAAGACATGTGATCGCCTTTTGACCAGCTAGGACCCGCCTCGCAAGGCGGGGGTTACCGCCCAATCGACCGGTGCAATACTAGGCGATGCAGCGTCAGGGTACGAGGAACCCAAAAGTCAGTAAGAAAATGGTGCCCCTGGCCGGACTCGAACCAGCACTCCCGAAGGAACTCGATTTTGAGTCGAGCGCGTCTACCAATTTCACCACAGGGGCACGAATGAGGCTGCGCCTAGCCCAAGCGATCGACAGACGCAAGCGGGGGCTTAGCATCACGCTAACCAAGACGAGGGCTGGCACGCCGGCGCTAAACCTCAACTGGCCGCGCCTCCAGCCCCAGATAGGCCACCGCTTGCGCCACCGCGACCATCAGGCAGGCCTCGCGCAGATAACATTGATGCGCGCTATAGAAGCGATACAAAACACGGGCTTTCCCCCTTGCACGTCGGGGAAAAACGCCCCCCTTGATGACGCTGGCGGCCGACAATAATCGGAAATACGCGCCTGTCGAGAGCGCGCCGGTTGTAACCTTGCGACCGAAACCCCAAATCAAGGCAGTTATGACGCGCCGCCGCCCAAAATTCTGGATGCAGATCCCGCTTGTGCGGTGGGTGCTCTTTGGCTTGGGGCTGGCCTTGATCGTGGCCGCGCCAATCGTGGCCCCGCTGCCGGGGCCTGCCGGCACATTATGCTTTGCGCTTGGCCTGGGTCTGGTCTTGCAAACCTCCGCTTGGGCCCGGCGACGTTATGTTATGTTTAAGCGCCGGCACCCCAAGTCCGGACATTGGATCGATTGGGGCTTACGCCGCGCCAGTCAAAAACGGCGTTTGGCGCGCAAGAAACAAGCCAAGGGCGATTGACTCTGTCTGCAGATACCCGTAACGGCCCCTTCCATCAGAGCCGCCTTGGTTGGCGGCTTTTTCATTTGATTTTGTTTTGAGGGCATGAGCGATGAAGCGCACCTTCCAGCCGAGCAACCTTGTACGGGCTCGTCGTCACGGTTTTCGGTCTCGCATGGCGACCGTCGGTGGCCGTGCAGTTATCCGGGCTCGCCGCGCCCGCGGCCGCAAGAAGCTGTCCGCCTGATCACGCTTCGGAAGCGGTCGGAATTTCTGGCCGCCAATAACGGAAAACGGGCTGCCTCTGGCGGCCTTGTTCTGTTGGTGCGCGATCGCGCAGATGGTGATCCGCAGATTCGCGTCGGCTTCACTGTCACAAAAAAGATCGGGAATGCGGTTATTCGAAACCGCATGAAGCGCCGCTTTCGAGAAATCGCCCGTCAAATTCTGCCCGAATCCGGGGTTGCCGGGGCCGACCATGTGCTGATCGGACGCCCCAGCGGCATCGAAAAGCCGTTCAATGCCCTAAGCGCTGACCTCTACCGGGCCTTACAGATGGTGACCCGGTGAATGACCCGGTTGCTCATCCTGCTCGCAAAATTGTGGCAATGGGGGCCGTCTGCCATACTTCCCCCCAGCTGCCGATATCAGCCGTCATGTTCGGCCTATGCAATCGAGGCCTTGCAGCGCTATGGCGCGCTTAAAGGAAGTTGGCTTGCCTTGCGTCGAATCCTGCGCTGCCATCCGTGGGGCGGACAGGGTTTTGATCCGGTGCCATGACCATTTTGGGGAAGTAAATTGAACGAGAATCGCAATTTAGTACTCGCCACCCTGTTGTCGGCGCTTGTCCTGTTCGGCTGGACGATGCTGGGCGACAAACTGTTCCCCAAGCCCAAAGCCCCGCCAGCAGCAGCGGTGACCGCCGCCAACGGCTCAACCGGGGCTGCGGCGCTGCCCAACGTTGCCAAGCCGCTCGACGTCAAGGCCGTTTTGGCCGAAGGCGGACGTGTTCTGATCGAAACACCCAAGCTTAAAGGTTCAATCAGCCTTAAGGGCGCGCGCTTTGATGATCTCATCCTGCCGCGCCATACCGTCTCGCTGGATCCAAAGTCGGGCCCGGTGCGGATTTTGTCACCCGCCGGGACCGAGCATAGCCAATTTGCAGGCTTTGGTTGGACGGGCAGTGGGGCGGCATTCCCCAACACAGAAACCGTCTGGCAAGCATCGGGCACCAAGTTGACACCCGAAACGCCCGTGACGCTCAGTTGGGATAATGGCCAAGGCCAGATTTTCCGGATCAAGCTGTCGGTTGACGAAAATTATATGTTCGCGGCCGAACAGAGCATTGAAAACAAGGGGGCCGCCCCCGTTGCCGTCCGCCCCTATGGCTATATCAATCGCGGCTATGCAACGGTGGGTAAATCGAGCACGCTGGCCGGGCCCCGACACGATGTGGACAGCTGGACCATCCATGTCGGCCCCATCGGCACGTTCGACAACGCAACCAACTATAGCGTCAACTATCCGGATCTGGACGCCGCCGGTGCCAATGGGCCACGCTTCAAATCAACGGGCGGCTGGCTGGGCTTTGGCGACACCTATTGGCTGACGGCTATGGCGCCGGCGCAAACGGCACATATGGACGCCGGCTTCCGTAAAGGGAGCGGCACCTATCAGGCCGATTATGCACTGGATAACGTCATCGTGACGCCGGGGCAGACCAACAGCGTGAAAACGCATTTCTTCGCCGGTGCCAAGGAAGTGCCTGTTCTGGATGGCTATATGGACAAGCTGGGCATCCAGCTGTTCGGTAACGCCATTGACTGGGGCTGGTTCAAGATGTTCGCCAAGCCGATCTTCTATCTGCTCGATAATCTGTTCAAGCTGGTGAAGAATTTTGGCGTCGCCATCATCTTGCTGACGGTTATCGTCAAGGCTGTGATGTTCCCCATCGCCCAGCGCCAATTTGCATCTATGGCGGCGATGCGCGTCGTACAGCCCAAGGTGAAGGAATTGCAGGACCGCTATAAGGATGATCGCCAGAAGATGCAGCAGGCCATGATGGAGCTGTATCAGAAGGAAAAGATCAACCCGATGGCGGGCTGTCTGCCCATCTTCATCCAGATCCCGGTATTTTACGCACTGTATAAGGTGCTGCTCTTGACCATCGAAATGCGGCACCAGCCCTTTGCCTTGTGGATCAAGGATTTGTCCGCACCCGACCCGCTGACCCCGGTCAACCTGTTTGGCTTGCTGCACTTCACCCCGCCCAGCTTTATCGCGCTCGGCGTGCTGCCCATCCTGTTGGGCATCACCATGTATGTTCAGTTCAAGCTGAACCCGGCACCGGCAGATCCCGTGCAGCAGCAGGTGTTCTCCATCATGCCGTGGATCATGATGTTCTTGATGGCACCCTTTGCCGCGGGCCTGCAGCTTTACTGGGTGGTCAACAACCTGTTGACGATTGCCCAGCAGAAGATCCTGTATAGTCGCCATCCGGCGATGAAGGCGCCGGCCAAAGCGTGACCGAGGATACCGACCTGATCGAGACGGCCCGGAAGCTTTTTTCCGGGCCGATCGCCTTCCTCAAATCCGCGCCGGACCTGAAGTTCCTGCCCGATGCGACGGTGAACGAGGTCGCCTTTGCCGGACGGTCTAATGTCGGCAAATCCTCGCTCATCAATGCGCTGACCAACCGCAACGGCTTGGCCCGTACATCGAACACGCCGGGCCGCACGCAAGAGTTGAATTTCTTCGACGTCGGGGATCCGCTGAAATTCCGGCTCGTCGATATGCCGGGCTATGGCTTTGCCGAAGCCCCCAAGGATGTCGTCAAAAAATGGCGGTTTCTGGTCAATGATTATCTGCGCGGCCGGCAGGTGCTGAAGCGCGCATTGGTGCTGATTGACAGCCGCCACGGCATCAAGGATGTCGACCGCGATGTCATGGATATGCTGGATGCGGCCGCTGTCAGTTACCATCTGGTGTTAACCAAGGCGGACAAGATTAAGGCCAGCGCCTTGGCCGATGTCAGCGCACGCACCGCCGAAGAAGCGCGCAAGCGGCCAGCGGCGCACCCGCACATCATCCCAACGTCCAGCGAAAAAGGCATGGGGCTGCCGGAACTGCGCGCAGCCATTTTGGAAGCCGTGACAGACCAATAGGATCGACGCGATGCTGAAGCTCATCATCGGAAACAAGGCCTATTCCAGCTGGTCCCAGCGCGGCTGGCTGGCGGCCAAACAGTCTGGCCTGCCCTTTGAGGAAGTCGTCGTTCCGCTTTACGATGACGCCTGGCCGGAACGGCGCGAGCAGCCGGATATTCGCCCATCCGGCGGTAAAGTCCCCATCCTGTGGGACGGCGCGACGCCCATCTGGGACAGTCTGGCGATCATCCTGCATCTGGATGCGCTTTCGGGCGGCACGAAATTCTGGCCCGCGGATCCCGCAGCGCGGGCGATGGCCCTATCCTTGGCGGCAGAGATGCACTCTGGCTTCATGCCACTGCGCCGCAACCACCCGTTCAACCTGCGCCGGGTCTATCCTGCAACGCCACTGGACCCGGAGGTTGCCGCCGATGTCGCCCGTTTGGCAGACGTCTGGCATCAGGCACGGCACCAGCATGGCCAAGGCGGCGACTTTTTGTTCGGCGCCTTTGGGGCCGCCGACATCATGTTCGCGCCCGTGGTGACGCGGCTAAAAACCTATTCAATTCCTGTGCCCGATGAGGTCCGTCCCTATATGGAAGCGATCCTTGCCCACCCCTTCATGCAAGAATGGGACACGGCGGCGCAGGGGGAAAGCTGGATCATCCCCCGCTTTGAACGCGACGACGCCTAAGCCCTAGCCAAAGCGCGACCCATCCTTGCGCGTCTGAAAGCCATTTTGGGCAAACAGGTGCATATCAATATCCGGGTAATGGCAATCGCTTGCCGCAGGCCAACCAATCGCGACATAAATGCAGTCTTCTGTGCTGCGATTCACCAGAACATGGCCATTGCCATCATTTTTCGGGAACGCTGCAATATCGCCCGCGCACATGGAGATTTCGCCGGCATCATCGATCAACACCGCCTCACCAGACAGCATCACGACCAACTCATCTTCACCTTCATGCCAATGGCGTTGGGAGGACCATGCCCCCGGCTTCAACACAACATGGCTTGCCCCAAAATCAGAAAGACCCGCTGCAAGCGCCAACCGTCGATAAAAGCGCCCGGCCACTTTATCGGCATATTCGGGCGGATAGCCAGTCGCATTGGTCTGTGGGATGGCATTAAGATCCAGCTTGGGCATCGGCATCCTCCTTTGCAATCCAACATGGGGAAGGCTAGGCGTTCGCTGTGACTGACGCAATTGCCCTGACCCAGCGGTTGATCGCCGCCCCTTCCGTCACCCCCGCACGGGGGGAAGTGTTCGACGTACTCGAAGCAGCGCTGAAGCCCTTGGGCTTTGAGGTGGACCGCTTTGTGTGCGGCGCGGCACCGGATGGCCCGGTTGAAAATCTGTTCGCCACACGCGCCGGCACCGGCCATGGCCCGCATTTTGCCTTTGCCGGGCATCTGGACGTTGTCCCACCGGGCGAGGGCTGGACCAGCGATCCCTTCGCCCCCGAAATCCGGGGCGATCTGCTTTATGGCCGCGGTGCGGTGGATATGAAGGCCAGCATTGCCGCTTTTGTCGCCGCCATTCCAGAGGCCAGCCCCGGCCGTATCAGCCTGATCATCACGGGCGATGAAGAAGGCCCAGCCACATTCGGCACGGTCGCGTTGATTGACCATATGAAGGCCCGCAATCTTGTGCCCGACCTATGCCTTGTCGGGGAGCCGACATCCGTCAACCGGTTGGGTGATATGATGAAGATCGGCCGACGCGGGTCTGTAAATATCTGGATCACGGTGCCGGGCACCCAAGGCCATGTCGCCTATCCGCATCTGGCCGATAATCCGGTGCCCAAGCTTGTCCGCGCGCTGGCCCGGATCGATCAGGTCGTGCTGGATCAGGGCACTGACTGGTTCCAGCCGTCCAATATCGAAATCACCGATCTGGAGGTCGGCAATCCGGCGACAAATGTGATCCCGGCTGCGGCCAAGGCGCGGCTGTCGATCCGCTTCAACGATCTGCACACCGGCGAAAGCCTCTCGACCATGATCCGGGACATTGTGTTGGCCGAAGCGCCCCATGCGCTTGTTGAACCCCGAATTTCTGGTGAAGCGTTTCTGACCCCCCCCGGTGCGCTGAGTGCCATGGTCGCCGATGCGATCCGCGATGTGACCGGCCTTGAAACGGAAAAGTCAACGACGGGGGGCACGTCCGACGCCCGCTTTCTGTCCAAGCTGTGCCCCGTGGTGGAATTTGGCCTGCCCAATGCCACGATGCACAAGCTGGATGAGGCCGTCGCCCTAAAAGATATTGGCGATCTGACGCGGATCTATCAGGCCGTTCTCCATCGTCTATAAGCGTTAGCGCACCCGTCGCAGGATGATGTAAAGCGCCCCTGCCCCGCCATGACGCGGATGGGCATTGCGAATGGCGGCGATGCGATCTGCGTGAACCGATGACGCCAGCCAATCGGTAACCGATGCGCGAATAACCCCACGGCTTGTTGGCGGCAGGCGCGGATTGTCGATGGCGGGTTTGCCCGTAATCAACAGGATCGTTCGGTCCCCACGACGAATGGCGCTATCCAGCCCGCGGTTAAGCCGGGCGTGGGCTGTGGCGAGCGTTTCGCCATG